>JANNFT010000133.1:0-2103 GCA_031380185.1 Pseudomonadota bacterium | reverse complement strand
ATGCCATAGTAGAGTTTGCGTTCCATTATTTTAAAACGCTCGATGCCAATGGCGTCGCTTGCCATTGCGTGATAGACGAATAGGCGCGGCAAATAAAACAGTCCGCCGAACCACGTGACCATGAAGCTGATGTGTAGCGCTTTAATCCAGAGCATGAAATTTTCTTTAACGACGCTAAATTCTCGCCTTCGCGGGAAGGACGGCGTGGACGGAGGAATGGGAATGGGTCATCGCTTGGCTCGCTTTGACTACTTCGACAAACGCCGTCGCATCAACACCAACGCCAAATAATACGACACGGCGCCGTAGACAAGTAGTACAGCGAGATGGCCGAGCACATTCGTCGGGATCTTATTCCCAAGCAACGGTCGCACTAAATCGATCGCGTGGGTGAGCGGCAGAAATTGCGCAAGGGTTTGTAAACCGTTCGGCAGTTGCGACACGGGATAGAACACTCCGCAGAGCAAGGTCATCGGCGTAATCCACAAGGAAAAATAGTACATGAAGAAATCGTAGTTTGGCGCCAGCGCCGTCACCATCATGCCCATGCTGGCAAAACACAAGCCGATCAGCAATGCCAGCGGAATGATGAACACAGTGAGCGGCGAATGGGTCAGGCCGAGCGCCCAAATCACTACCAAAATCGCCATTCCGGAAAGTAGACTTTTGCTCGCCGCCCACAGCACTTCGCCCATCACGACGTCGTCGAGATTCTGCGGCGTGTTGAGGATCGCGTCCCAGGTTTTTTGCGCGTGCATGCGCGAGAACGCCGAGTACAACGCCTCGAACGTGGCGCTGTTCATGGTGCTGTAACACACTGTGCCGCCGGCGAGGAAGACCATGTAGTTGACGCCGCCGACTTGCGGCAACAATGTGCCGAGACCGAAGCCAAGGCCCAACATATATAGCATCGGGTCGGCGAGATTGCCTAGCATTGACGGGATCGCGAGCTTGCGCCAAACTAGAAAATTGCGTCGCCACACGGCAAAGAATCGCGAACTGATATCGGGAAGACGAAAATGTTTCGCGGCGATCAATCGCGTAACTCCCGGCCGGTAAGTTTCAAGAACACGTCTTCCAGATTCGCCGGGCGATGCAAGTAACGCAGCACTGTTTGCGTCTGTAGATTCTTCAGCAATGGTTCTAATCCTTCCCCATAGCAAAAAGCGGTTTCACCGGTGATCTCAATCCGTTTCGCGCGTGCCCGGGCGAATTGCTCAAGCCAATAATTCAGCCCATCGCCATAAACTTCGACCACTTGCGGCTCAATATGCTGCGCGACCAATTCGCGCGGCGCGCCTTGAGTGATGACTTTGCCGTGATCCATGATGATGAGCCGATCGCACAGCCGCTCCGCTTCATCCATGAAATGGGTGGTCAGAAAAATCGTTTTGCCTTGTGCGAGCAGGCGCTTGAGCCGATCCCAAATTAAGTGACGAGCTTGCGGATCAAGTCCCGTGGTCGGCTCATCCATTACAATGAGTTCAGGATCATTGATGAGCGCGCGCACCAGCGTCAAGCGCCGTTTCATGCCGCCCGAGAGCGTGTTGATCTTGCTGTCGCCGCGTTGCGCGAGGCCGGCGAATTCGAGCAATTCGGGAATGCGTTTGCGCGTATCGCGGTCAGAGATGCCAAAGTAGCGGCCATACACCAGCAGATTCTCCGCGGCGGTGAAATCGGGATCGAGATTATCCATTTGCGGCACGACGCCGACGCGGCGCCGCGCTTCCCGCGCGGCTTGCGGCACGGGAGAATCAACCAGCGTAATCTTCCCAGAATCAGGATCGGTCAGGCCTAAACACAAACGCAAGGTGGTAGTCTTTCCCGCGCCGTTTGGCCTGAGTAAGCCGAAACATTCGCCGCGCTTTAATTCGAAACTGACACCCGCGACGACTTCTCGATCCCCGTAGGTTTTGCGAAGATTCTCAACCGCTAAAACCGGCCTGACAGAACGACAAGTTGTTTGATGAGATGCAAACGTCGATGGAAAAAGTGATCGGCACCGGGAATAACAACGATCGGGAGATTTTGTGGCCGCGCCCAATCCAAGATGGCTTTGAGCGGTACCGTGTCATCGTTCTCGCCGTGGATGACCAGCGTGTC
>JANNFT010000122.1:0-11517 GCA_031380185.1 Pseudomonadota bacterium | reverse complement strand
GTTGGCGAACAATGTTTTATCGGTGTTGGACGGTCAACCCGACATGGACAATGTGGTGAACAAGGAAATCTATGGGCATAATCCTAGAAACGGCAGTTGACCGCTCCTTCGGTTATTCAACATCATGGTTCCAATAAAATTATTCATAACTTGTGTACTCACCCATTTGGTGAGAATCCGCTACGGGGCGGATTGCACGGTTCTGGCGGCGCAGGGCAGCGTTGCAACTCGTTGGAATGGAATGACCATTCCGCCTCGCCGCGCCTTGCCCCGCACCCCCATAACCGCACACTCCACGCCGTCCAACTGCCGTTTCTAGGATCATTGAAATGCGACGCAATAATTCGCATTCGCGCTATCGCTATGGCTCTCGCCGAGTGGAATTTTGAATTTGCGTGTTATTTCTGCATAAGTTAAATAGGCGCCGTATCGGCGCTTGATTATTTTCCACTCCTAGTCCCTAGTCTCTAATCCGAACTCGAAGCAAGCCCAGCGGAACCTCAACAGGCATGTCCAACAATATCTGCGCGTAACATTTCCCGAGTGGATCCGATTGCAGCGACGCCATTCCCCCGCCGCCGAGGGCGCGGTGCAATACGAAATTCAACGCCGTGATGCCGGGCAACTCGTAGCGTTCGACTTGACCTTTTACCAAGTGCGCCATGTACGCAGCGACTTTGTCAGGCGTTAGATTCTCTTGCAGCCATGACCAAGTTTGTGGGCTGCGCGCGACGACGCCGATGTTGCTGTCGTCGCCTTTATCGCCGCTTCGCCCGTGGGCAATGCGCGATAATGGAATCACGATTTTTTCGCGTTGATCCGGCGGCGGCGGATGGATCGAAGCCGCTACGTGGGCGCTTGGACGCCAGTCACCGCCAACCTCGACCGCCGGCGAAAGCACGGTCGAATCGCCATTCATTTCGAAAATCACTTGCACACGCCGCTTATCGAGCAAAAATGAAAACAGCCGTACCACCGGCTTGACGTCGGCGCGGCCACCGCCGAGCGCGCCACTCGTGCCGGGGCTCATGGACGTAGCGGGCGAACTCGCTTCGCGGCGCAGAATCTGCAACGCGCTTTTGTCGGCATGCCGAACGGCGATCCGCATGATGACTTCGCGTGCATCGCCACGTCGACTGTGCGGGCCGTACAGCGATTCGGCGCCGATGATTTCGACAACGGCATCGGCATAGTCTGCAAAGCCGCGCTCGGCCATCATGCGTCGCGTACGCTTGAGTAAAGCGTCAGCGGTTTTCTGAGCTTTGCCAACCGCATCGACACCGCGAATCGCGAGGCCGATTTCCAGTTGATAACCGTCTTGAAACGTCGCGCTGACTTTGTAGCTCGCGTTCGGCTCGCGCCCCACCGCTCCACTCACGCACACGCGATGCTCGCCTAAGTCTTGCAACTGCACATTTCGAAAATCGCAGATCACATCGGGCAAAATATACTCTGCGGGATCGCCAATTTCATAGAGGATTTGTTCCGACACGGTCGCGCTCGAAACTAGCCCGCCGGTGTTGGCGGGCTTAGTCACTACAAAACTGCCGTCGCTCGAACACGCGACAATCGGATAGCCGATATTGTCCCAATCCGGCGCCTCGCGCCAATCGGTAAACAGTCCGCCGCTTCCTTGCGCGCCACATTCGATGACGTGACCGGCGAGACTGGCCTGCGCGAGCTTATTCCAATCGCGCCAATGCCAGTTGAATTCATGCATCAACGCGCCGACAATCAGCGCGCTATCGACACCGCGGCCCGTCACAACAATCTGCGCGCCATGGCGCAGCGCTTGCGCGACGGCGCGAGCGCCGAGATAAGCATTCATGCTGTGGATTTTTTCTGGCAATGGCAGACCAGAAAACATTTCGTGCGTTCCTTCCTGGCGCAATTGCGCCAGCAAATGCATCACATCGTCGCCGCTAACAGTCGCGATCTTGACGTCGATACCTTGCGCCTGCGCGATAGCAAGAAGCGCATCGCGACATGCGGCAGGATTGAGCCCACCCGCATTCGACAACACCTTCACGCCACGGGCGGCGATCACGCGCAGATTTTGCGCCATCGTGACCGCGACAAAATCCGTCGCGTAACCCAGCGCAGGATCTTTACTGCGCGCCCGCGCCAAGATCGACAGCGTCGTCTCGGCAAGATAATCGTAAACCAGATAATTCAATTGCTCGGCCAATAACTGCGGCGTGGCAATCGCGGAATCACCCCAAAACCCCGACGCGCCGCCGACTCGAATTATCTTTTCCATTTCATCCTAGGTCTAATGTCATGCGTTGAAAGCCGCATGGTTGTTGCCTCACGCGGCACTATGCCGGATGAGGCGCACCCCTATTGCGTTCTGGCGCATAACCATTGCAAGCGCTCTGCCTATCCTGTGTTCAATACTTTACGTGACTTCTTGCAAAGTTCCATCGCCAAAGATCAACGCACAGTGCAAACTCTTCGCTGGATAAACATGTTGCAGCGCGCGCCGATAGCGCAATAGTTGGTCACGATACTCGGCCATTAACGCGCCGCGACCTAACGCGCTGCCGGCGCTTTTATAGTCCAACACCCAAACGCTATCGTTGAACTCAACCAGGCGATCCAATCGTAGCAGTTCTCCGTCCGCGTCGATTAAACTCACTTCATTGCGCGCGCTCAGGAAATGACGCGGATAGAAAAATCTTTCGAGATGCGGGGCGCGCAAAATCGCGCGGGCTTGATCCAACAGCGCGTTTCGCGTCTGCGCATCAACGTCTTGCAGCAACTGAGTGGCCATAGCCTCGGGTACTTCGCCATCGCGCGATATTTCCAGCAACGCATGGAGTCTGATGCCGTAGTCGCGATTCTTGTCGAGCGCAAATTGTTTTCGCGTGCCGTGGGGCGACGCTCGCAAATGCCACTCGGGAAGTTCAAAGTGCGAGCCAACATGCGCGGCATCGGAGAGATCGGCCGCGTCAAGAATATTCTCCGCGGCAGCCGGTAATTCACTTGGCGTCATCACGCTTTGCAATGACTCGTACCAACTTTCCTTGCCTTTTCCGACGCGGTTACCCGAGGCGATGAGATACTGTTTTGCACGGGTCATCGCGACATAAAGAAGATTGGCGTCTTCTTGCTCTGATATCGCTTCGTCTTCTGCGATATACAGCTCGCGTCCAAGGCCGCGTTCGCCTTTGGTCGTGAGAAAGCTAAAGTGGCTGGGCCGTTCGGCGCCGGTTGGCCATGTTACGAGAACGTCATAGGCATCACGCGATTTTGCTGAAAACGTCGCGTCGATTATCCAAACGATCGGCGACTCCAAACCTTTGGCGCCGTGAACCGTCATGATTCGCACGACGTTGCCAACCTCGCCGACACTACCTTCATCCGGCGCTTCGTTGTCCGGCGCTTGGCCCAGCGCCGTCAGATCGGCGAGGAAGCGACCCAAGCTAGGATAGCGGCCACTGTCAATACTAAGACTCAGTTCCATGAACGCCATTAAATTGGACTGCACCGATTGCCGCATTGCGCCGGGCACGGCGGCGCGGTAACGCTGCTCGAGATTCGATTCGAAATAGATACGATCGAGTAAATCATGAACCGGTAAATTCGCGGCAAGCGGCAACCAGCGCGCCAGGCATACATGAGCGCGCTGCAACGCCGCTGAAAAATTCGCGATGCCGCTGTCGAGACCGCGCCACCAATCGCCGTCTGCGGTCTGCGCTAACGCGATCAAATCAGTGTCGGAACACGCGAACAGCGGCGCGCGTAATGCATGAGCCAAACTCAAATTGTCGATTGGGCGCAACAGAAATTGCAGCAATGCCATCAAGTCTTGCGCTTCCAGGCTATCCAATAAACCGCCATGGCGAGCGCTGTGGAAGGGAATGCTCGCGGCGAGTAAGGCCGCTTCATAGCGATGCAATTGGGTGCGGCCGCGGGTCAAGATTAATACGTCGCGGTAGGTCGCAGGACGCGACTGGCCATTATCTTGAACCAGCCACGATGCGACGATGCGTTGAATGCCTCGCGCCAGCTCGACAGCTTCGTCAGCACGACGTTTATCGTCGCGACTTGGCTGCGGCGTTGTCAACAAATTGCGCAGCGCCGCCGTCGTCGCGCTTGATAGCTCCGGCTCCGCCGACTCAGGCGGCAACGGCAAAATAAATATCGCCCCGGGCATTTTCGTGTCTGAGGCGACATGGGGCACAAACCCGCTTAGTTGGCGGGCGTTCGTAAAAACGCAATTGACTGCGTCCAATACCGCCACGCCGCTTCGCCTTGAAAGATTTTGCCGCAACACCATTGCCTGATAGTCACGTCGCAGGAAATCGGTCGCCTGTGCAAACAAACGCGCGTCAGCGCGGCGAAAATGAAATATGGATTGCTTCGGGTCACCGACCAGAAATACCGTTGGCCGCAGATCCGCATCGGACGACGCTTGCAGCCATGCCTGCAAGGTCATCCACTGCAGTGGATTGGTATCCTGAAACTCGTCGAGCAGGATATGGCGATAGCGGCTGTCGAGTTTGTATTGCATATATTCGGCGAAATCCGAGTGGCGCAACAGCGTGTAGGCGGCATATTCGACATCGGTGAAATCCATCACGTTGCGTTCGGATTTGAGCTGCTGGTAATGCTCAAGTAAGGATTGACCCGCGATCAATGCCGCGCGATTAAGCCGCAACGCGCGCTGTTCAATGAGCGAATTCTGTACTGCACGCAACCGCTCAATAACGTTGACCGCCGCCTGCCGCACCCGCTCGTCGCTGTTTTCGCAGTAACTTTCGAACGCCTTGAGAACGCTTCCCGATTTTGTATGGAATGCGGAGATCAACAACGCGATTTGTTTCGCGCTGTCGGTCTGCGTCAGCGCGCCATCAATGCTCGATACGACTTTCCTTTGGCTCGCGCCGCCTGCGCTCATGGTTTGCCGAACACACTGCAGATCGTCAATAAAAGTCTTATCCCGCAGCAGCGCTTCAGCATAGTCGTACCGTGGATCAATACCCATCTGTTGCGCGAGCCGATCAACGGCGAAACCAACCGGGTCTGGTTGCCCGGCAACGTAGCTCCACCATTCCGGACGTTTACCGAGAAAACCCGTCAGCAAGCTACGCGTGTTGTGCAATCCAATCTCGCGAATCAATTCATCCAACGCCGATTGCTGCACGCTCGCCGCCGGATTGCCAAGCGCCGCTCCAAAACGCTGCCACGCCTCCTGCTGCAACGCATGCACCGCTTCGGTCAGTGCATAGCCCTTCGTAACGCCGGCCTGCAACGGCGCGCGCTGCACCAGATCGGCAAACCAAGCGTGAAACGTATTAATTTTGATGCTGGGCTGGGCCGCCAGCACGCGCTCGAATAGGCCGCGAGCCGTCGCGCGTTGTGACGACAATTGATTTGCGTTGATGCCACGTTCGCGAAGAAATTTTTCGACCCAGTCGTCGGGCTTAGTCGCTAACTCTTCAAGCCACTCATGCAGCCGCTGTTGCATTTCTCGCGCGCCCTTTCGGGTGAAAGTGATCGCCAGAATCTCACCCGGCGCGACACCGGTGAGCAACAATCGTATGATCCGCGACACCAACAGCCAAGTTTTCCCCGAGCCGGCGCACGCCTCCACGACGACGCTTTTATTCGGATCGAGCGCGGCTAGCAGGTCGATCGATTCAGACGCCACTGCCGTCTTCCCAATAGCGGCGTCGGCAAATTCCTTGCGCTTCGCAATAACTGCAAACCGAATCCGCGCCGTGTGCCGGGAGCGACGCGCCCGCGCCGATGTTACTTAAAGTCTGCTCGAGGCGATCACGGTGGGCAGCGACGACTTCAGATACTTCGCCGGTCATTGCGAAAGCCTTAACTGGGATGGTGTCTAACCCGACGTAGGCAAGCGCAGTGGGACGCGGTTCGGCGATCAGTCCGTAAAACGGCAACTGGCTGTCTTCAGCGGGATTTTCCGCGCGCTTTCTCAATGCCGTGTTGCTACCGGTTTTGTAATCGAGCACTGCGAACTCGGCTTTGCCGGACTCATTGCCGCGATGATCAATTCGATCCAGCCGACCGCGCAATTGCACACTTTGTCCGGATGCCAGTCGCATGGTTTGTTCTTGTGTAATTTCTCCGGATTGCCAGCGCCAGCCCTCCTGCTCGCGCTCGCGTTGCCATTCAAGGTAGGCGGGAATGACTGCTTCCCAGCGCAAACGCCAGGCACGAGCAAAGTAGTCTCCCGGCGGCGCGGCGGCAAAAACCGTTTGGCTGATAAGGTGCATCTCAGTATTTAATTCGGCATCGGCGTGATTGCCGACGATCGGATATTGCTGGTGAAACTGCGACAAGATGCGATGCACTAATTCGCCGTAGTCTTTCTTTTCCAATGCCTCGAGCACTTCGTCACTTGCACGAAGCCGCAACATCCGCCGGACGAAGAATTGATACGGACAAGCAACGAGGCTGCCGTAATCATATGCGGACAGGCGTTCCGGAAATAATTCCGGTGCGCTTGGCCGAGGCATGGACAATGCCGGGTGATCACCTTGCGCAGATTTTCCGAGACGATCAAGCATGCGCAAAAGATCATAATCAATGGGATCATGATCGTAGGCGAGCCGCTGAAACACCATCAGTTGCGCCCAATACGACGACGGCAAATTAGCCTCGCCGTCCTTCTTTCCTTGCCACGTGATGAATGTCGCGCCGGAATTGGCGATGACGTGCATCAGCCGCCGGCGCTCTAAATTCTGCCGCTCGCGCTGGCTCGGCAATCCCAATTGATGCGACACGGACTCGTTGAATAGCGCCGATTGCGCCACCGACGGCAAGTGTTCCGCGTCGGCGCCGAGAATAATCACGCCATCAAATGCCCGTGCGTCGGTCAGACCCAAATGCGTCAACACGACCGAACTGTCGATGGTGGTGTCGCGAAAACTTGCATTCTCCAACTGCCGATCCAGCCAACGCCGGAAATCGCTGAAGGCGTAGGGTTCGGTCTCGTCACTAAGTTCCGCTTGCAGCGTGCGCAGCAGAAGCAGTAAATCGGCGCCGGCAGCATCCAGTCGCATCGATTGAATGACATTAAGCCGCTCCAAACTCGTCAGCGTGAGGCTCAACCAGTTCGCCAATGTTTGGGATTTGCGAGTGAACAAATTCGCGTTTGCCACTAGCAATAAGGCGATTCGGCTGAGCGTTGGCGACACGCCGGGACGTTCGAGAATATTCCTTAGCCGACCCTGTCCATCGACATAGTTTGCCGAAATCAATAACGATTCCAGTTCGCCCGCCAACGCTTGTCGTTCCGCGGTTGTGAGCGCCGCCACGATAAACGGCGAACGAATCAATTCAAACAGATTGCGAAATCGAAAATCCGTAGCAATGAGTTCAAGCCAACCCATGACGGCGCTACTCGCCGTCGTGGTCGACATCGTCCAGCCGCTTTCGTCAGCGATCAATATCGCGTCACGCTCGAGCAATGCCCGCGCCCGGCGCGCAGTGAGACGATCCTGCGCAATGATCGCCACCGACTTTTTCCCTTCGAATAACCAACGTCGCAGCGTCATTGCGACGGCTTGCGCCTCATGCTCAAGACTTTGGGCGGGGAAAAGGCCAAGCCTGTTTAAGCACGGGTTTGACCTATGATTCGCCTGAAACATATGCGCACGCTGCAGCAATGAATCGGAAGACGCGGCCGTGTTCCAAGCGCTGGACAGCATCGCGAACAGCGGCGATTCAGCGCTGCTCGCGGCGTCGCCCGGGTTAACGATCGAGACCGCCTGCCGTCTGGAATAGCGCTCGAAAAATGCTTCTTCGGCCTTACTAAGCTCCATCAATCCGACCGCGAAGATCGGCTTGTCAGCTTCTTGCGCCAGCGTTGCAAGGCGTAGCGCGTGCCCACCCGGCGCGTCGATTTCATTCGCTTCAAGTCGCTGTAACGCACGCCCAATTTCGTGAACCAAACGCGCTTCGAATTGAACCGCGTGATTTTCCGTCGCGCGCAACGCCTGACGAATGACTCGCTGAAAATCATCCACATCCTGCGGCAATTGGATACCGTGCCGCGCGCAGTCGTTCACCAGCGCAAGAATATCCGCGGCGACTCGCCACAAATCCATATTTCCAAACCAAGCGGATTTTCGCAATGCACTATGAATCAATGCGAGGCGGCGGCTCTCGGGAACAATGGATTTGGCAAGCGCCACGCTCTTCGCCCATGACTCCAGCGTGGTGATGGCGGGCAGCAACACGGCAGACGCGCCGGCGGCGCGATGCAGTGCCTGCTGCATGGCCGAAACGACATAAAGGTTCGGAACCAGAACGACGAGATCCGATAGATCGAGCCGTGGTTCGCGCCCGATAATAAGCGCCGCGCTCGTCTGCAAAAGACTCGAGCCCGGCGCAACGCTAGTTGTCAGGCCGGGCTCGCTGGGCATTCCGAATTCCTCGATTTGCGTCGCGTATTATTTCTCCAGCAAATGGGATTTTTCTTTGACTTTTGCCCACTCGTCCGCGTCGGCGGGGGCGTCTTTACGTTCGATGATCGTCTTCCAAACTTGCGAAAGCTCTGCGTTCAATTGAATGTAGTGGCGTTGATTTTCCGGCACATCGTCTTCCGCGAAAATCGCTTCGACCGGGCACTCGGCTACGCACAACGTGCAGTCGATACACTCATCGGGTTCGATGACTAAAAAATTCGGCCCTTCGCGAAAACAGTCTACCGGACAGACATCGACGCAATCGGTATATTTACACTTGATACAGGTTTCGGTAACGACGTAGGTCATGGGAATTTACGAGATCATTCGATAAAAAGAAATTGTATCAAAAACCTTCGCCCCAAGGCGGCAATATCGGCGTCGACGAAATCTTCCACACTAAGCGGCGCGCCTGCGGGGTCGGTGGCTGGCCATCGCTTGGAGAGCGCGCAGAACTGTTTAGTCAAACTCAACGCAAAGTTTTACCGCGACGCACCCGTTCAACTGTTTCATGGCAAATCGACGCAAATTCGCGCGCCACTGCCGCCGCGCCGAATTTTTCCCGTACGTAGCGCCCGCCTTGCAATCCTAACGCTGCGCTGTTCGCCCGATTGCTTAACAATTTGATCGTTTCCCGTGCGAATTCTTCCGGCGTATCGGCAATCAGAATGTGTTGGCCATTTTGCAACGGCAAACCTTCGGCGCCGATCGTGGTGGAAACAACTGGCGTTTCAAGCGCCAGCGACTCGAATATTTTCATGCGGGTTCCGCCGCCGACCAGCAACGGCACAACGGACGCCATCGCGCCTTGTACGTGCGGGCGCACGTCAGGGACGTGGCCAACCAACTCTATGCCGCGGCGCCCCTTAATGCCCGTCACCAAATCGGGGCGCGGATTGCGTCCCACGACAATCAATTTTACTTTTGGGATTGACCTGGAAACGATTGGCATGACGAGATCAACGAACCAGCGCAAGCCATCGATATTCGGCGTCCAGTCGAGCGAGCCGGTGAACACCAGGCTGTTCGGCGCGCGCATCACGTTGGCGCTAGGCTTAAAGTAGTCGGTATCCACGGCAGTCGGGATGGCGCTGACCTGGGCTAGGCCATAGTCGGCGCGCATTTTTTCCGCGTCATTTTCCGACACGGCGATGACGGCATCAAAACGCCGGCAAGCGTCGCGCTCAAAGGCAAACATCCGGCGCCACTGCATTTCGTAATACTTGCGCACGATCGGATTGGTTTGCTGCTGATACAGGCGCTCCCAAATTACCGCCTCGACGTTATGCTGAAACAGAATGCTTGGAACGCGGACATCGTTCGGCATATTCACCGCGGCGTGTACGAAATCAACCACCAGATAATCGAAATCGCCACGTCCCAATTGTGCATGGCATTTTTCTTCCATCTCACTGGAGTGCAACTTCGCAACCGAATAAGGTAATGACGAAAATACGTTGCCCGCAAGCTCCGCGAAAAAACCAATCCGGCCGCGCTGGCTTTCGCGATGCGTGACCGCCACCGCGCGTTGGCAATACTCCGAGACGCGCTTCAGTGGCTCTTCACCGGGTATATGTCCGTCGAAACCGAGGAACGTCACGCGGTCCGACTGATTCAGTTCTTTAAGAATGTTGTAAGTGCGAATTTTTCCACCCCGATTCTTCGGGTGGTGAAAATTCGTGGTCAGCCAAATTGATTTCAACGCGCTTTACCAGCAAATTCCTTCGTAATTGGCGACCGGACGAACGCTCTTCGCAATGCGCACCAAATCGATGATATGTTTGTGCGATGGAATTTTCTCGACCCAATCAGCAAATTCCGGCGCTTTATTGCCGATGATGATCAGATCAGCGTGATCGACCGCGGCCTGAATATTGTCAACCATCAGTCGCGAAATATGCGGAATGTGATTGAGGATGTAGTCGCGGTTCGCGCCGGTCAAGGCGGCAAGCGAAACGTTTTTATCGTAAAGGCGTAAGTCGGCGCCCTTGCCGATCAGACGCTCGATCAATTCAACCACCGGACTCTCGCGCAAGTCGTCGGTGCCCTCTTTGAACGAGAAACCGAGGACGGAAATTTTCTTCACATTTTGATCGCTTATCAGTTTGAATGCGCGATCGATTTGCAGTTCGTTACTTGGAATAACACTGGCCAGAAGCGGCAAATCCAGGTCTAACGCCTTCGCTTTATAGGACAGCGCGCGCAGATCTTTCGGCAAGCACGAACCGCCAAACGCAAATCCCGGCTTCAAATAATACGGCGACAAATTCAGCTTGGTGTCCTGACAGAAAATATTCATCACCTCGTGACTGTCGATATTAAGCGGCTTGCAGATATTGCCGATTTCATTGGCGAATGCAACCTTCACTGCATGCCAGACGTTGTCGACATATTTGACCATTTCCGCGGTCTCGACCGAGGTGCGGATCAGCGGCGCTTGCAGGTGCGCGTACAACCCGGCGAGGACATCGCCGCTGCGCGCATCGATTTCGCCGACGACGGTCTTGGGCGGATTGCGATAGTCGTACACCGCCGTGCCTTCGCGCAAAAATTCCGGATTGTTGCAAATACCGAAATCGACGCCGGCTGTTTTGCCGCTCGATTCTTCCAGCATCGGGATGATGATATCGCGCATCGTGCCCGGCAAAATCGTGCTGCGGATCGTGACGTTGTGCCAACTCGATTTGCCGCGCAGCGCTTGGCCGATTTCTTCGCAGCAGTTGCGAATGTAGCGCAGGTCGAGACTGCCATTGCGTTCGCTTGGCGTCCCAACGCAGACGATCGATAATTCAGAATCGTTGATCGCTTCGGCGACACTGGTTGTCGCCCATAAGCGCTTTTCCGCGACGGCTTTGGCGATGATTTCGCCGATGTCTTTTTCGATAATCGGCGTAACACCGGCGTTAATTAATTTGACTTTAGTGGCATTCGGATCGACGCCGATCACCGTGTGGCCGTCGGCCGCCAGGCATCCGGCCGAGACCGCGCCCACGTAACCTAAACCGAAAATGCTAATTTTCATCGATGCGCCTATGGTGCGTTAAAAAAGTGTAGTTCGCCGGAGCGAAGGTCAATT
>JANNFT010000121.1:0-7127 GCA_031380185.1 Pseudomonadota bacterium | reverse complement strand
CCTCTTGCTGTTCGATCACCGACTGCAGGTACTCGCGGGTGGCTGACAGTTCCTGCTTAAGGCGTTCTTCGGAAAGAAGAGGACTGGGGATTGAGGGACTAGGCAGGGATGAAGGATGAACCGTTGCGGTAACCGCCGTCTCTTTTTTATGGCCCGAGGCCACCCCGTCTTTCGTGGCCCTAGGCCACCCCGCCCCACCCCCTTCTTCCTTTTCTTCGAACAAAATCAGAAATCCGCCTTCATTTGGGCCGTTCCCCTTGACCGGAATCACCTCCACGGCGATCTCGCGGTAGGCGCCATTCGACTTCACCCGTAAGCCCGCCTCCCGCACCTGGGTTTGCTCCTTGCCGGCGCGCAGCACCGCAGCGCGGACCGCCACAAGCAGTCCTTCGCGGAGCATCTTCAGCAAACTCAGGCTGGCCTTACCCGGAGCCGGCGCCAGGTACGAGCCGGTGTCGCCACGATATTGCAGAATGTCCAGGTCGGCGTTGACGAGCACGCCGGGCGGAGCGTACTTAGTCAGCAGGAGGCGATCCGCCTCCCGGTGCAAATTCCCGGCGTCGCTCGGCCGCGTCGTGCCCGGGACGAACGGTGCGCGCGGCGCGCTACCGTGTTGCAGCGGGAAATGGCGCTGTTCGGGGCTGGAAGAGGGTATTTTGCAGTATATCTTGTGCTTGACGTCCTCCGCGTCGAACAAGTTCCGATAACCGCCGATGGTCTCCGAGCCACCCAGCCATAAGCAACCCGCCGGCTTGAGGGCGTAGTGCAAAGTCGGCATGATACGTTGTTGCAGCACGGGCTCCAGGTAGATCAGCAGGTTGCGGCAACTAATCAGGTCCATGCGTGAGAAGGGCGGTTCGGCTAGCACGTTGTGCTGCGAGAACACGCAGGCGTCGCGGATTGCCTTGCTGATCCGGTAGCTGCCGTCCAACTCGGTGAAAAACCGCCGCAGGCGTTGCGGCGAGACGTCCTGGACAATGTCTTTGGCGTAAACGCCGGCGCGGGCTTTCTCGATGCCCGCGGCGTTCACGTCGCTGGCGAATAGTTGCAGAGGCACGGCGCTGCCTGCGGCCTCGGCCGCCTCCGCGTACGCCATCGCCAACGAATAAGCCTCTTGCCCGGTTGAGCAACCGAGCGTCCAGATCCGCACGGGCTCGTGGCGGGAGCGGTCCTTTAACAAGCGGGGAAACACTGTGGCCTTGAGGGCCTCGAAAGAGTCCTGGTCGCGGAAAAAGCGGGTGACGCTGATCAAGATGTCCTGGTACAGGACGTCCATCTCCAACGGGGTCCGTCGCAGGTACTGCACGTACTCGCTCAGCCCGTTCATCTTCCGGAACACCATGCGGCGAGTAACGCGGCGGTACAGTGTGTTGAACTTGTAGCCGGTGAAATCAACGCCGCTCGCGTGGTAGAGCAGTTGCAAGATCTGGGCGAGGCTCCGCTTGTCGTCCGTCTCCTGCGCCTCGGATTGCGGCGCCGCATACGGATGCCGGCCGATGCGGACGATCTCGCGGGCGATCTCATCCGGCGGCAACACGAAGTCCACGCAGCCCGAGGCGATGGCGCTGTGCGGCATGCCCTCGTGCTGGGCAGTGGCATCTTGCGCAAAAGTGATGCCGCCCACCGCCTTGATCTCTTTTAGCCCAATGGTGCCGTCCGTGGCGGTTCCGGACAGCACGATGCCGATGGCCTGATGCCCGTGCTCCTTGGCGAGCGAGCGAAAAAACTGATCGACCGGGTGGTGCGCGCCGCCGACCGCACGCGGCTGAAGCTGGAACACCCCCCGGACTACGATCATGCTGCGGTCGGGTGGGATCACATAGACGTGATTCGGCTCGACCTCCGCCTCGTCCTGAACCTCCATGACCGGCATCCGCGTCGCCCGGGATAGTATTTCCGCCAGGGCGCTGATGTGCGACGGCGCCAAGTGTTGCACCAGGACGAACGCCATGCCGGTATCCGCCGGTAGCGCCTTGAGCAGTTGCGTGAACGCCTCCAGCCCGCCGGCCGAGGCGCCGATGCCGACGATCGGGAACGACGCGGCCACGACCGGCTCGTCGTGTTCGTCCACCGTATCATCCGCCCCCGGCGGCAATTCAAGCGGTTGATCGCAACTATTGTTCACCATGGGCCGCTTGCCTCAAGAAAAAATCCGAGTGAGGCGAATGGAGATCTATTGTTCGTCGCATTGTGTTTTACAGCCATGGGGCATTCCTCCGAGTGACGGTTTCGAATAGCGCTTTTAATCAACTCGCTTAGTCCGTTGGCCTAATTCTAGCGCGATCAGCACCGATCGGATGATCATTTTCTTGCCTAAGAATTCTTCTGGCAGCCGCGCCGCGTCGCCCTTTCCACCTGCCTACGCGCAGTGGGTCGTCCGAAAAGTGGGAAGTTACGGCGGATGCTTATTTTTGAGAAATAACGCCGGCGCGAGACAACGGGCGCCGGCAACTCGCTTGCGCCCGCTGTCCACTCAGTTCAACAACGCTACTTCCATTTGTAAGCCAAAAAATCCTCTCGGGTGACTATGCCGTCATGATTTTTGTCGAGTCTTTTCCACGCTTTTTTGACAGACGCATCGCTTTTCGCTTCGCTCTTGCTGATAACGCCATCACCGTTGCCGTCGATGCGATTAAAGCGGCTTTCTGCTGTTGCACTGGGCGCCGTGCTCACAATGCTAGACAAGTACCGGTCAACATCGGCCATATAGTTCTTGTCATTAAGGTCGGGCCAGCGATTCTTGTCGAAAGCACGCTTGGTCTCGATCGTCGCTTTGTCGACATTGAGGATCAAATCGCCTTTGTCGGCAGCATAGGTTAAGGCGCGCATCGGCAGCGAAATAAGCTTGTCGTTTAAGTTCCATGATTGATCAAACTCGAGCACGGCATAATGGATTTTTCCAGAATTCATGTCGACGACGATATCGTCAATTTCGCCCATATCTTTTCCAGCGCGATCGTTCACGTTCTTATTGATCAAATCACTGGCGCGGCGCAAATTTTGATTGGGCATTTCCTTCAGCTTGACCGTTTCTCCATAATACCTATTCACTTCATTGCCGTAGGTGAGCCAATCCGGCCAGTGGTCTCGCGCAAACCCCGGCGCCGCCTTGAGTTTGTCTTTATCGACATTCAGCACCAGTTTGTCCGTGTTGTCGCCGCTGTGCTTGAAGGCGCGTATCGGATAGGCAAACAGTTTCTCGCCCATGCCGAGGAATCCGCCGAACTCCAGCACCGCATAGAAAACCCTTTCGTTATTGACGTCGAGAATCAGATCCTTAATTTCGCCAAGATTTTCGCCTTGGGCATTTTCGACATTTTTGCCGATCAACTGCGTGGCGCGCATGTGGCGGAAACTCTTCGCCGTCGCCGTGGCGTTCGCCGCCGTTTCGCCGTTGTCAGCGGCAAGCGTCGAAATTGCCATCGGCATGCCCAGCATAGGAATCATCATCGTTACAATGAGGCGTCGTTTAAATGGTGTATTCATAGTTAGTTCGTCCTTAACATAAATTAGATAGATCGATTAGATTTCAGGGGTGTTATCCCACGAGTCGCAATTTCATTTGCGCGTTAAACCCCGCGCCCTACGTACTGCACGTTTCATGCCAGAAGTGACGACTAGCGCTCAATGCGTTTCATGGCCGATTACCCTATGAAGGCGCGCTTAGAGACGCAGGTCGAATTTCTCGAAAATGCAAACTGTTTGAAAAAGCGACGACGTCTTTGCAATCTTTTCCGACCGATTGGAAGAATTTACTAAGTCACGATGTTGGATAAACTGAAGGAGCAATCAACTGCTGGAAGGCAAGTCCGGCGGCCGGATGGACGCCATTTCGATTACCTGGCGAATGGGATGGCATGGAGTTTGCGATTCTTCGATTACCGCAGGTAACGCAGGCGCGAATGATTTTGAAAACGCCGCACCCAAAGGAGATAATTCATGATCGAAAAAGATGTTGAGAAATTATTAAGCATCATCAATCGAATTCACGTTGCAATGATGACAACGACGGAGCCCGACAACAGCATGCGTAGCCGTCCTTTGGCGACATTGCGGACAACCGGCTTTAACGGCTTCCTTTGGTTTTTCATAACAGCCGATTCACCCAAAGCCGCTGAGATCGACGCTCATCATCACGTCAACCTTAGTTATGCGGATCCGGTGCATCAGTATTTCGCTTCCGTATCCGGGCTGGGAACAATCAAGCGTGACCCGGAAAAAATGGCGGAACTTTGGGATCCTATCGTAAAAATTTGGTGTCCCGATGGGCTGGACGATCCGAACCTGGTTTTACTTAGAGTGAGCCTTGAGAAGGCCGAATATTGGGACGCCTCGAACACTCCCGTTCAGCGTATCGCTGCCTTTACGAAAGGATTCACCACGGGTGATACAAGCGATATTGTCGAAAACAAGAAAATTGAACTTGTTCCTTAAACCTAGAAACGGCAGTGGACGGGCGCGGTGAATATGCGAATTCGGGCGGCTATGTACACTGCTCGGGTAATGCTAAACGCAGTTGCGGTTTATGCCACGGTCGCGCTGCTGATATAAACGAAGGGTGCGCCTTGCCGTTTCACCGACGCGATGATCTTTTCGAGTTCATCAAGTTCGACGGGCTTGATCAAATGATAATTGAAGCCCGCTTCAAATGCGCGGCGCTGGTCTTCGGGTTGTCCATAGCCGGTCAAGGCTACCAAGACCGCGTGCTGCGTTTCGCGCGAGGCACGTAGCTGCGCTGCGACTTGGTAGCCGCTTAGGCCGGGCTGGCCGATGTCGAGTAACACGACGTCAGGTAGAAACGATTTTGCCATGATCATTGCGCTTGGGCCGTCGTGCGCTACTTGCAATTCATCGCCATTCGACTCCAACAATATCGCGAGCGATTCCGCGGAATCGATATTGTCATCGACCACCAATATTCTAAGGTGGCGCTCCGATATTGCAGTGTTAAATTCGCCTTCGGTGGGCGCCACAACCTCAGACGCAAGACTGAGCGGCAATTCGATAGAAAATTCACTCCCCGTCCCGAGCCCTTCACTGCGCGCGCATATTGTGCCGCCCTGAAGCTCAAGCAATCGCCGCACCAGGGTGAGGCCTATCCCCAGCCCGCCCTGAATGCGGTCGACGCTGCGCTCTGCTTGGGTAAAGAGATCAAACACATGCGGCAAAAGTTCCGCAGAGATGCCGGCGCCATTATCGCGCACGCGAATTTTCACCGTTTCCATGCCTGGTTCGACGTTTAGTTCTATGCGTCCGCCATCTTGCGTGTATTTGGCGGCGTTGGTCAAAACGTTACCAAACACTTGCGCCAGCCTGACGGCGTCGCCTTTGACATAGAGAGGATCCGGTGGAATGTTGACAATAAGCAATTGCGCTCGTTCATCGATTAGCGGGCGCGCCGTTTCCAGTGCGTGCATTATCACCGGCGCCAGTTCAATTGTTTGCATTTGCAACGTAACTTTACCGTGCGTAATTCGCGAAACATCGAGCAAATCGCCGACCAATCGCGTCAGGTGCGCCACCTGGCGTTCGATAATCGCGCGCGCTTTATCCACATTCGGTTCGGGTCGGCCAAGACGCCCCATGATCTCGACCGCGGCTCGAATCGGCGCAAGCGGATTGCGCAGTTCGTGCCCAAGCATCGCAAGAAATTCGTCCTTACGACGATCAGCCTGTTGCAACTGAATTTCCGCGCGTTTGCGCGCGGTAATATCCGAAATGACCGCAACTAGGCCGCACACTTGATTGTCGTTGTCGCGTTCCGGCATATAGGCTGCATGCATGTAGCGCGTGCCGACTGTCTGATAGGGGATGTCGATTTCAAACTCGACTATTTCGCCGGCCATCGCTCGATCGACATAGGGCTTGAAGGTAGCATAGGCCTCCTCGCCTACCACGTCGGGTATGCGCATGCCGACCACGGCGTCACGATCCAAGTTGAAGCGTTCTGCGTAGCCTTTGTTAACGAATAAATAGCGCCCTTGGCGATCGACCCGAGCAAGGTAAACCGGTGCGATATCGGCAATCAAACGCAGTTGGCGCTCGCTGGCAATCAACGCGGCGTGCGCAACTTTTTGCTCGCTGACATCACGAAAAACAAGCACGACGCCTATGATACTGCCGTCCGTGCCGCGTATTGGGGCGGCGCTGTCGTCGATGGAATGTTCTTTCCCGTCGCGTGCGATAAGCACCGTGTGATTGGCAAGAGCGGCGATCGCGCCGCTTTCGAGCACCTTCGCAACGGGATCTTCGACGGGTTGCCGCGTCGCCTCATTCACGATCTGAAAAACTTCCGTCATGCGCTGACCCACCGCAACGTTCGCCGCCCAACCGGTCAGGGTTTTCGCTACGTCGTTGATGAAGCTGATGCGTCCGTTCGCGTCCGTCACGATTACCGCATCGCCGATGCTGGCGAGCGTGGTGCGAAACCATTCTTTCTGCTCATGCAGTTCCGCGCGCGCCCGTTCGCGTGAGCGCACATCGCGCCAATAGAAATAAGCTGTCGCCAACGCCAGCGCGATGGCGGCGAGCGCCGCCAGCGTTTCTGTGATTACGGCGATCCAATAACTTCGCTGCTCGGTGGCCGCTCGAGCGGTCAATAATCTTTGTTCCTCGGAATACATTTTCGTCAACTTATCGAAGATCGCAGCCATCGCACGTTGGCCTTCGCCGGCCGCGACACGACCCTGGGCTCGCTCGAATCCTTCTTCGCCACGTACTTGGACGGTCTTGTCGTTAATGCTGAGATACTCCGCGATCAAAGACTTCACCGCTTCTAGATCGGCTAGTTGTTGCGGGTTGTCGCGAATCAGGTGCGCAAGCCGATCCAACTCGCCTTGAATTCTGATCTTCGCGTCATGGTACGGCTCAAGGAACGCCGCTAAGCCGGTGATGGTATAACCACGCTGGCCCGTTTGCACCTCGGCCATGTTCGAACGGATGCGGCTAAGCGTGTCCAAGACACTGTGGGTATGGGTGACCGATGCGGAATTGTTGCGCAGTTGGCGGGTCATTGAATACCCGATAAAGGCATTAGCAACTAACAGGGCAAGCAAAACCGCCAGGCTCAGAATCGCTCGGACGCTAGACGACTTATTCACGTTCATTTCCCTTTAGTGTCTGCACCG
>JANNFT010000108.1:0-3067 GCA_031380185.1 Pseudomonadota bacterium | reverse complement strand
TCACGCGCGCGAACTTGGCGATCTCCGACAGGTCGCGGCAAACCAACGTGAGATGATGATGTTCATCGATGCCGCGAATGCGGCGCATGCGCTCCACTGCGTCCTTATCGCCGAGATGGCAGCCGAGGGCATAACAAGAATCGGTCGGATAGACGATCACGCCACCGGCGTGAATCATCTGCACCGCTTGTTGGATCAAGCGCAGTTGCGGATTGTCGGGATGGATGGAAAAAAATTGTGCCATTTATTGGCGGCATTCGCCCCTAACTCTCTCCCCGTCCCCCACTCTCCACCCGGGAAGGGGATGGGGCGAGGGAATACGCACTCTCCCGCGTCGGCGGGAGAGTGCTGGGGTGAGGGTTGGCGCGTCAACGAAGAAAATGTGAATCAATTTCGAAAGGCTCATTAACTCGAGCCCAGAAAAAATTAAGGTGAAGTCACTGCAATGAAGGAATCTGCGACCAAACGGGTTTCAGGTATGGCGGCAACGGCGGAATCCGCCCAAGTTGAACGCGGCCATCTTCGTCGCCATGAAAATCCGAGCCGCGGGAGGCGAGTAATTCATACTCCAATGCGAGGCGCGAAAAGCGCTCAATGTGCTCCGCACTGTGATTGCTGGTCACCACTTCAACGCCAAGCCCACCCAACGTTTTAAATTCGCCGAGCAAGCGCTTCATCGCGTTCGGTCCAATATCGTAGCGGCCGGGATGGGCAAGGACGGCAATACCGCCGCTGCCGACGATCCAATTCAGCGCATCGGCCAAGCTCGCCCACTCGTGCGGCACATAGCCCGGCTTGCCCGGCACCAGATATTTCTTGAATACGGTCTTCACGTCCTTGACGTGACCCTGCTCAACCAAACAACGCGCAAAATGCGTGCGGCCGATCATGTCCGGATTTTTCGCGTGACTCAACGCGCTTTGCAACACGCCGCCGATGCCAACGCGAGCGAGGCTCTCGGCCATCTTCTCGGCGCGCTGCATGCGCCCGGAACGAATGGTTTCCAAACCGGTGCGTAACGTGACTTCGCTCGGATCGATGTTTACGCCGACGATGTGCAAGGTTTTGCTGCTCCAGGTCACCGAAATTTCTACGCCGTCGATGAAACGAATGCCCTGCTCGCTCGCCGTTTCGCGCGCTTGCGCCAAGCCACCGATGTTGTCGTGATCGGTCAACGCCAACACGTCGACGCCATTGCTGGCAGCCAAGCGCACGACGTCGCGCGGCGGAAGCAATCCGTCGGATATTTCCGAGTGACAATGAAAATCGATATTGCGCATGGCTTGTTTGAAAACTTAACGATTGATGATAACAGAGTCAATGCGCTTACCGTAGTTCGAAAGCCGGCCCGGTATTCCCCATTGCGCTTTTGATGGCGGTCCGGGAACGCCGGTTGATGCCCTGTAGAACCGCATGGATACAGGTTCGCCAGACGCTACCCGTGGCGCGGGCGATTCGCGCTCCAAGCACGTTGGTGCTCGGTCAATAGTAATACTTGGCCGGCGCGCGCCGCACCGGGTATCATTTCAATCTTTGGTCGATTTCGAGGGAACAGCAATGGGTGCGCGGGAAAATTTCATTGGCGGTGCGTGGGTCGGCAGCAATATGGCGAAACCGAATATCAATCCGTCCAACGTCGATGACGTCATCGCCGACTACGTTCGCGCTGACGCGTAGCAGGCAAACGAGGCCATTGATGCCGCAGCGGCGGCAAGCGGCTGGGCCGATGCGACACCGCAAGTGCGTTTTGACGCGCTCGATAAAATCGGCACGGAAATTCTCGCGCGCAAGCAAGAGCTGGGCGAATTGCTGTCGCGAGAAGAAGGCAAAACCTTAGCGGAAGGCATCGGCGAAGCGACGCGCGCCGGACACATTTTCAAATTTTTCGCCGGCGAAGCGCTGCGCATTCAAGGCGAAAAAATGGCCTCGGTGCGCCCCGGCATAGACTGCGAAATCACCCGCGAGCCGGTTGGCGTGGTCGGCATTATCGCGCCATGGAATTTTCCGATCGCGATACCCGCTTGGAAAGTGGCGCCGGCATTGGCGTTCGGCAATTGCGTGGTGTTGAAACCGGCGGATTTAGTGCCCGGATGTTCGTGGGCGTTGGCGGAAATTATCAGCCGCGCCGGCTTGCCGGCCGGCGTGTTTAATTTGCTGATGGGTTCGGGCAGCGTGGTCGGCAATGTAATTTTGCAAAACCCGAAAGTGAACGCCATCAGCTTCACCGGCTCCGTCGCCACCGGCGGGCGAGTACTCGAAGCAGCGGCTAAGCGCAAAGCGAAAGTGCAATTGGAAATGGGCGGTAAGAATCCGCTGGTGATCATGGATGACGCCGATCTGGCCGTGGCAGTAAACTGCGCGGTGCAAGGCGCGTTTTTCTCGACCGGACAACGCTGCACCGCGTCGAGCCGCATCATCGTGCAACAAGGCATCCACGACAAATTCGTCGCCGCGGTGATCGAAAAACTGAAGACTTTGAAAATCGACAACGCGATGAAACAAGGCACCGACATCGGCCCGGTGGTCGATCAAGCGCAGCTCGATCAGGACATGAGTTACATTGAAATCGCGAAAAAAGAGGGCGCGAAACTCGCTTTCGGTGGTGAACTGTTGCAACGCGAGCACAAAGGCTTTTACATGCAGCCGGCGCTGTTCACGGAGACGACTAATCAAATGCGCATCAGCCGCGAAGAAGTATTCGGCCCGGTCGCCAATGTCGTGCGCGTGAAGGATTTCGACGAAGCGCTCGCGGTGGCGAACGATACCGAGTTCGGTTTATCGTCCGGTATCTGCACCACGTCGCTGAAATACGCGACGCATTACAAACGCAAAGCGCAAGCCGGTATGGTGATGGTCAACGTGCCAACAGCCGGTGTCGATTACCACGTGCCGTTCGGCGGGCGCAAAGGTTCGAGCTATGGCTCGCGCGAGCAAGGGCGTTATGCGGTGGAGTTTTATACGACGGTGAAGACGGCGTATACGGGCGTTTGATAAAGAACCACCGCCCATCATTAATTGTCATTCCCGCGAAGGCGGGAATCCATGTTGAATCTCAAAGGCCCAATGG
>JANNFT010000080.1:0-1543 GCA_031380185.1 Pseudomonadota bacterium | reverse complement strand
ATGAATGGCGTGCCGGCGCAGAACCTAAAGCCGAAGACGCCATTGTCGGCGATATTGCCGGCGGCGCGGAAGTCGAAGCCTTACTGAAATCGTCTGGGGAAAAAATCTCGCTTATCCATTGGGGTGACGCGCAGAAAGTTGATCCGCTGCGAAGAGCCGCGCCGCGCGGGTGCTTGAATAAGCCCAAGAAAAAATAGGCCTTTCCCGGAAGTAGTTCTCAGGGCAGAACTCGCTGGCCCATGATTATCAATCGGTCATGACATACCAATTCGCTCCTTCATACCAGCAAGGACAACCATGCAAACCTGGCTACTGCTAACCGCCGCGATCCTGCTTGAGGTTGCAGGCACGACGTCGATGAAACTCTCTGACGGCTTCAGCAAAACTGCGCCCTCGGTGCTGGTATTTTTATTTTACGGCGGTTCGTTTTATCTGCTGGCGCTGACCCTAAAACGCATCGACGTCAGCATTGCCTACGCCGTGTGGTCCGCACTGGGCACGGCGCTGATCGCGATAATTGGCATCGTCTACTTCAAAGAACCGGCCACGATAATGAAGATCGCGAGTTTGGGTTTGATCATCGCTGGTGTCGTTGGCCTCAATCTCGCGGGAGCGAAGCACTAAATTTGGCCACGACATTTGTTACGAAATCATTGCAAGCAATGCGACGCACCCTCGTTATTTTAGCGCTTGATAGATAAATCATTCGGAGAGAACCCATGCTTAAAGTTTATGGCATGTCTTCATCGGGCAACTGCTACCAAGTAAAATTGTTGCTCGAGCATCTTGGCCTTCCATATAGTTGGGAAGAAATCGACGTCTTGAAAGGTTCGACGCGAACCGCGGATTTTCTGGCCATGAATCCCAACGGCAAAGTGCCGACATTGCAAATCGCGCCCGACAACTTTCTCACGGAATCGAATGCCATATTGCATTATCTTGCCGATGGTACGGCATTTTTACCGGCCAACGCACTCGACCATGCGCGCGCATTACAATGGATGTTCTTCGAGCAATACAGCCACGAGCCTTGCATCGCAGTCGCGCGATTCATTTGCAAATATTTGCCTGCCGATCATCCGCGCCGCGCGGAATTGCAGCGTTTGCACCAGCGCGGTTATCAGGCGCTCGCGGTGATGGAGCAACACTTGGCCATGCGAAACTTTTTCGTCGCTGAGCGTTATTCCATCGCCGATATCGCGTTGTTTGCCTACACCGATGAAGCGCATGTCGGTGGTTTCGATCTCGCGAATTACCCTGCCGTTCGCCGTTGGCTTGAAAGAGTCGCCGGTCAAGCCAAGTTTTTCTCCCTTACGCCGTTATGATAGTGCGTAAGCCCCTCAAGTTCACACCCACGCGCTTCAAGGTCTATTCATGCCCCGGAGAGGCGCGTGGATACCGGGCAGCCTCCCGATACTGAAGATAGCAATGACTTGCGAATTCTGTGAACAAACCGGCGGCCGATTGCTTTGGCAGAACGAGCGCTGCCGAATCGTTCTCGTCGAGGATCCCGACTATCCCGGATTCTGCCGCGTGATCTGGA
>JANNFT010000072.1:0-3220 GCA_031380185.1 Pseudomonadota bacterium | reverse complement strand
GGTGAATTCACCGGCTGGAATTTTTCGATGGCCAAAGGCGGCGCTTGGGGCGCGCTGATCGCTTGTTGGTTCATCGGTTTGCTGTATACCTGTGTCGCGATGATCGACTCGGAAGTCACCTCGACCGTCGCCGCCGCAGGTGGACAATACACCCAAGCGAAACATATCATCGGACCGCTAATGGCGTTTAACGTCGGCCTGTATTTGGTGATGGCCTACACCATGCTGGAAGCGAGCAACGCCATCGTCGTCGGCGATCTGTTGAAGCAATTGGCCGGGGATATGGGCGCAGCGGATTTAAGCACGCGACCGTTTATAGTCCTGACCATCGTGCTACTGGCGTGGCTCAACTATCGCGGTGTTTACGCGACATTGAATGTCAATTTCGTCATCACCGCGATCGCCTTTATTTCCATCATTGTTCTATTCTTCAGCGTAGCACCGTTTTCTCCCGGCAAAGTTTTGCTGCACAAAGATCTGTTAACCGATCTGCCCTATGGCTGGATCGGCGCGTTGGGCGCGCTGCAATTTGGCATGTGGTACTACCTCGGTATTGAAGGTACCTGCCAGGCAGCCGAAGAAGTCCGTTCCGCCGGACGTTCGATTCCGCTCGGCACCATGAGCGGCATGATCACGTTGTTGATCGCCGCCGCGCTGACCTGGTACATCGCCGCTGGCCTGATGCCTTGGCAATATCTTGGCCAAGCCTATACGCCTTTATACGATGCCGCCAAACTCGCCGGCGGTGGCGGACTGCAAGCGATCATGTTCATCGGCACCCTATTCGCTGCCCTCGCTTCGGCGAACGGCTGCATCAACGACGCCTCGCGCGCCTGGTTTTCAATGGGCCGCGATCGCTACATGCCGGAATGGTTCGGCGCCGTACATCCGCGTTATCGCACGCCGTATCGCGCGATCCTGTTCCTGGTTCCGATTGCGGTGGTGTTCGCGTTGGTATTCGTTTCGGCGCTGGATTTGGTGATCGGTTTTTCGATCCTGTCGGGACTACTAAGCTATACCTTCATGTCGATCAACATGCTGCGCTTTCGCAAGCTTTGGCCACTGGGCTCCATCAGCCGCGGTTATGTGCATCCGTTCCACCCCATCACGGCCATCGTGTTATTGGTTCTTTGTGTCGCAGTATATTTCGCGACGTATCTGGGCTACACCAAAATGTTGCTGTCGATCATGGTGTTTTATATCCTCGCCTCGCTGTGGTTTGCGTACCACCGCTACCAATACGTGAAGCGCGGCGACCAGTTCACAATGGCATGGCCGCGCCCCAAAGGGTATTAACACTCTGCAATCTGTCATTCTGAGCCCTTCGCTGTGCTCAAGGGTAAACTCCGCTGCGAAGGGCGCGTAATGACAATTATTAAAGCTGCGTCATTTTCCGTTGGCTTGCCGCCCGCCCGCGTTATTTCAGCGTCATGGGATTTGAACACTTAGGCATTATCGTTGGCAGTCTCGCGCTATTGGGATTCATTTGGCATCGCGATCGAATCCATACTTCGAGCCAGCGTGCCGGTATGTTAGATCTTTGCCTACCACTGTTCGACCAAGCGCGTATCACCCAACGTAACGGCGAATTTCCGTTGCTAACAGGAAACTACCGCCGTGAAACGTTTACGCTGCAAGCATTTCCCGATACGCTCGGCTACCGCAAGATCCCGTCGCTGTGGATGCAAGTCACCTTGGCTGCGACATTGCCCATCAACGGCACAATCGATATCCTGGCACGGGCGCAGAACATTGAATTCTTTTCGCCGTCGAATGAACTGGACGTCGCGCTGTCCGCCCCAGCCAGTTGGCCGCAACCTATGCAATTTCGCTCGAATTCGGAAAACCACGGACTCGACGTCAAGCGGATCGAGGCCTTGGTAGCCAAGCTGTTTGCGGACGGCCGCATCAAAGAATTGCTCGTTACCGGGCGCGGGTTGCGCGTCGTATACCAATTGTCCCAGGCCGAGAAAAGCCGTTACTTGGTATTTCGCATGGCCGATTTCGAAGAGATCAGCGTGAATGCCGACTTCCTGCGGGAGCTGCTGGACCACATGTTGGAACTACGCCGAAACATCTGCCCGCAACCGACAAGCGTCGTATCGTGAGCGATAACATGCCGGCAAAGACTGTCAGTCCACCGCGTCATCCTTGGCTTGTGCTCGCCGTGGCCGCGCTATTGCCAGGCGTCGGCCAAGTGCTCAATCAAACCCCGCAGCGCGGATTGGTGATGGTATTTTTTCTGATTTTTTTCGCGATGACGAGTTATCAGCTCACAAGCACGCAACACTCCTGGCTTGTGCGCCACGCCGGCGGTATCTTCATGTATGGCTTCATGCTGATCGATGCCTATCGCTTTGCAAAAATAAGATACACGTTTTTTCATCGCGGCCAATCACAGCAGGACAGCAAGAAGTAGGGTGCTTTCATGCACCGTTCAACCTTGATGGTGCATAAATGCACCCTACCCCGCCAACCGCACCCTGCTTGCCTCACATGTTTTGATTTTTACAGCTTACTTTACACAATCGCCAACCCTGTCTTGCGTTTCGGCGGTGGAAATTCCCGATCGAGAAATTCGTAGTCCTGCGCATCAAGCTTGACGTCGCGAGCCCTCGCGAATTCGCGTACGCGCTCGGCGTGTGACGATTTGGGAATCGCGACAACACCCGGCTTCGCCAGCAGAAAAGCAATGGCGATAGCCGCAGGCGACACAGCGTGCTTGCCCGCAAGTTGCACGATGGCCGGATGGCCGATGAGTTCGCCTTGCCCCAGCGGGCAATAGGCCATGATCGGGATCCCGGCACGCTGGCAATCAGGCAAGAGTTTCCACTCGATGCCGCGCGAGCCCAGGTGATATAGCACCTGATTGGCGGCGCAACGATCGCCGTTGTCGATACGCTTCAGCCCAGCCAACTCATCCACATCGAAATTGCTAACGCCCCAAGCGGCGATCTTGCCGTCGGACTTGAGGCGCTCGAACGCGGCAACCGTGTCGGCCAGCGGATGGGAGCCGCGCCAATGCAGAAGATAGAGATCGATCCGGTCCGTCTTCAGTCGCCGCAGGCTCTGCTCGCAAGCGTCGATCGTGCCTTTGCGCGACGCGTTATGGGGCAACACCTTGCTCACAAGGTAGACCTCGTCACGCGCACCGGCGATCGCTTCCGCGACCACTTCTTCAGCGCCGCCGTTGCCATACATCTCGGCGCTATCGATGACA
>JANNFT010000050.1:0-2080 GCA_031380185.1 Pseudomonadota bacterium | reverse complement strand
TCACGCGAGATGTCCGCACATCAATAATGACAGCGAGCCTTTTTAAAGTTAGACTTATCTCCGAATTAACATACCTACATGAAAACATTTCGTCTGTCTGTCGTTGTTTGGATGGTTTTGTGGCTCGCCGGAAACGGTGCGCTGGCGGCTCTCATGCCTTTTTGCAAACACACCCTCGCCCATCATGACGATCGCGCCATGGTTTTGCAGCATGATGAGCACGATTCGAGCGAGCCCAAAGAGCACGGAGATCATCAGGGCGTGTCCCCGACGAATGTTCAGGTTGATGGGCCAACAGGTGTGTTAGGTTTCATCTGTGATAATTGTGACCTCTGTCATCTCGCTTCGACAGTAGTCCTTACAGACTATGCTTCCCATTTCTTGCTCGAGCCAGACCGCTTTTTTGGCCCCGGCGCGAATCTTTCCTTCAAACTGCATTTCCCCGAGCAGCCGCAACACATCCCCCTTTCTCAGTTCGCCTAAGCCGCAGTTGGGAAGTCCTAGTTAGTTGCAAGTACGCGAGCTTGTCATCGTCGCGGTTATGGCTTTCCTTCCGCACGTCTTTTTAACCGAATGAGGAAGCCATGCGATACGCACTATTTGTAGTTGCGCTAGGGAGCGCCGCCCACGCGGCGGTCGCGCAATCAAGCTCTCACCCAGATCCGACTGATGCAAATGCGACGGTCCCACCATTTAAACAAGAATCGGCATTCGCCGATTATCAGCCTTTCCGCGAGCAAAGAATCGCGCCTTGGAAGCAGATTTTGGATGAAGTCGTCGGCGTTCCGAGCGCAGCAGGCCATGCCGGACATAGGGCGACGGCTGCGGCGGCCGGCGAGTCCAAAGAAGCCTTGCCCACGACCGGCGGCCACGAAGGCCATGAGGCCATGGCTAAGGCTGAAGAGCAGCCATCCTCGCCGACTAAAAATCTCCCAGCAGAGCCGGGCGCCGCGATTACGGCCACAGGGGTCGTTCAGAGCATCGATAAGGCTAACGGCAAAGTGAAGCTGATCCACGACCCGATTGCGGTGCTGGGCTGGCCGAAAATGACGATGTTCTTTCGCTTGAAAGACGCCGTGCTCGCCGATCAAGTAAAAGAAGGCGATGTCGTGCAATTTTTTTTGGAAAAGGCCAGCTCGGGTTATGTCATCTCGGGCTTCAAAAAAGCGGTCCCGGATAGTGGCATGCGCGACAATGGCAAGGGAGATAAGCAATGATTTTTACTGATCATCCCAGCCTAAACCGCTTCAAATTATCGCTATTTGCGGCAATGGTTATGCTGCTCGGCGGTTGCGCCACGCTGTCGCGCGATAGCGGCTTTGGCGCCGTGGCAGACGTCGCCAAGGAACGCCTCGGGAAAGATGCGCAGTGGGTGCGCTCGGAGTCTGACGCCGAAGGTGTAGGTGCAATCGTGAAAAAACTCCTTGCCCAAGCGCTTACGGTCGACGCCGCCATACAAGTTGCGCTGCTTAACAATCGCGGACTACAGGCGACCTATGCTGAATTGGGCATTGCCGAAGCCGACTTGGTGCAGGCCAGCCGCCTGCGTAATCCGGTCTTCGGTTATACCAATGTGCGTGGTGGTGGTGCGCTTGAAATAGACAAGAGTTTAGGATTCGACTTTTTGCAATTTCTGACTATTCCTTTGGCGAAGCGCATTGAATCCAGGCGTTTTGAGCAAATCAAGCTTTTGGTCGCCAACGAAGCGCTGCGAGTCGCCGCCGAGACGCGCAAAGCGTATTTCCTAGCGATAGCGGCGCGTGAAAGCGTCGGCTACGCGGAACAAGTTAAAACCGCGGCGGAAGCCGGCGCACAGCTTGCTGAGCGCATGGCGCGCGCGGGCAATTTTAGCAAGCTTGACCAAGCGCGCGAGCAAGTGTTTTATGCCGACGCCGCTGCGCAATTCGCGCGAGCTCGGCAGATGGCGATTTCGGAGCGAGAAAAACTCACGCGCCTCATGGGCTTGTGGGGCGAAGACATACGCTTTCAACTGCCCGAGCGCCTGCCGGCACTACCGGCGACGCGACCGGAGTTGCAGGACTTGGAAGCATTCGCCATGGCGCAGCGGCTCGACATTCAG
>JANNFT010000041.1:0-4740 GCA_031380185.1 Pseudomonadota bacterium | reverse complement strand
GAGTTTGGCGCCGCCCGCCAAAAATCGATCGAACGCTTCGACCAAATCCGGCATGAGTAACTTTAGACCCAGCTCCGCAACCAAAGCGGCTGCTTTGGCAACATAGTAGTTACTGCGGTCGCGCAACGCCTTACGTAGGTGTGGAACGGCAGCGTCAGAATTTTGGTTGCCTCGGAGCGCGAACAGCGCATCGAGTTTTTGGTCGTAGGCTTTGCCGGTCATAGGAGATCCCGGGCGATTGGTACCCTAAGGGCGCGCCTTAATCCAGTCTCCCATAAGCTCGACTAGATCGCTTAAATAATCGAAGCTCAGTATTTCGCCCGCGCTTAACTTCGCGCGCACCACGGCGTGGGGTAGCTCACTCAAAAAGCGTTGGTAACGCTGCCAAATCGACGCGCCGCCGGGCGCGGATTCCTGCCGCTGTGTTTGCTGCCGCAGCTCGGAAGCGAGGAAGTGGCGCACGGCATCGATGGCTTTGCGAGGATCTTTGCCATGGACCTTCGGGTCGAGGCCGGCAACATCGCTCATGGTGCGTTGGTGTTGGTGGGCGGCTTCATCCAACACCAGAAATTGTTTGTCGCGATGTCTCTTCGCGCCCGATTCCTTGAGACCGACGAATACCCCGCATTCGAACGGCATGTTAAAGCGCGGCAGTTCGCCGGGACGGGCCGGCAAGCGGCTGATATCGTGGATCGAGAGGCGGCTCTCGCGCATCATGTCGACCATTTTCTCCAGTCGTAAACGGCCGTTGACTTCTTGGATGGCGAGCCGGGGCGAGAAACCGCAGTCGATCACGGCAAATGCGATCGCTTGCAACAGGGGTAGGTAGTCGTTGTCGAACGGACAGTTGATAAAGACACGGCGGTGATAGGACATCGCCGCCGGTTTGGACTTTACGCTAGGCGGTTTGTCGCTCAAGCCGCCTTGAGCATGGCGTCCAAAATCGCCCGGCGTTGGGCCTCGGTCAAGCGGCGCTTGCCGATCACCATCGGTTTTTGCACCAAGCGCGTGGCGACTCGAGGTGAATTTTCCGCCTGTTCCGCTGCGGGGGTTTTGCGGTCGTGTTTGGTGGTATTCATAGTCTTATGATACTGCAAATGCTGCAATAGTTCACCCTTACCGAGCGTGTGCATTACCCCTCGATCAACTCTGACGTCACTTGGGCTTTTCTTCGTTATTCCGATTGAATATTGTGCTTACGCGTCACTTGATTCCACTTCTCGATTTCGCTGCGGATCAAGCTTCGAAGCCGTTCCGGCGGGCCGCCCACCACTTCCATTTCCACATCGCGCAACTTCTTCACGACGCCGGGGTCCTTGGCTGCGTCGTTAAACGCTTTATTCAAGATCGCCAGCACGGCGGGCGGCGTTTTAGCCGGGGCGAGTATGCCGAACCAGGGGGCAACGACGAATTCGCTATAACCCGATTGTTGCAAGGTCGGCACATTGGGCAGCGCGGGTAAGCGCTTGCTGCCGGTTACGGCGAGGGCGCGCAGGGCGCCGGATTTGATGTGCGGCAACACAGCCGGCGAGTTATCGAAAGACAAATCGATCTGCCCGCCCTGCAGATCGGCGATGGCGGGCGCCGAACCTTTGTACGGCACGTGGGTGAGATCGATGCCGGCAAAATCTTTTAACAGCTCTGCGCAAAGATGGGGTGATGTGCCGTAACCGGAGGAGGCGATGGTGATCACGCCGGGTTTGGACTTCGCCAACGCCACCAGTTCCGCCATGGATTTCGCCGGCAAATTATTGTTGGCGACGAGGATGTTCGAGGTCATGCCGATCAACATCACCGGGGCGAAGTCGCGTTCCGGGTGGTACGGCAACTTTTCGCGATAGATGCCGACGTTTATCGCGCAGGTGCCAATACCGCAGAAACCCAGGGTGTAGCCATCGGGCGCCGCCTTCGCCGCCGCTTCCATGCCGATATTGCCGCCAGCGCCGGCGCGGTTGTCGATAATGATCGGCTTCCCCAAACTCCTCGCCGCCCGTTCCGAGACAATGCGCGCGACCAGATCGGACGTGCCGCCCGCCGGGAACGGCACGATCAGCCGCAGGTTTCTGTTCGGAAAATCGGCGGCGGATGTAAGCGTCGCCCACAGGAACAGGATGACGAAAAAACTCGGCTTCAGCGAGGTGTACGCCGCATGGATCACGTGGCTTCCTTTTTGTTGACCGGATTATGTTTGAACGTACATGATATTGGACTAGACGGACTTCGGCTGCAAATACAATCCACAGGCTGACAACATAAACTGAAGATGAGGCAAGCCAGGAACCACGTCCAGTGTGCCTGCTGGCAATGCATGCCGGGATAAACAGTATCCATGCGGCTTCCGGCATGGGTTAAGAAATATTCATTGGCACATGGCCTGAAATCGCTCTCGTCCTGGCTGTTGGACGCAGCTTCATCTCATGAGTTCAAGGCTCCACCGGCGCCAGTCGCTTCGCCAAGTTGCCTCATTCGGAGCCACTTCGCGCGTGACATATGTTACTGACGACCATACATTGACACACCGTTCCTCGCCGGGACAAACCGGCTCATAGCTTTTAGCATTCAACGGGCAACGACCGATTTACTTCTCGAACCCGGCCTTCCTCAACAGCTCGATAAAACGAGGATCGGAGCCCCGAATCAATCTCGTGCGCGGTGCGCACCCTACGCCCGCTGGCCTGGGGCCATGAGGGAAAGTCTCAGCACCCGCAGGCACCCATCTACTGCTCGAACCCGACCTTCCTCAACAACTCGATAAATCGCGGATCGGAGCGAAGCGGATCATAGAGGCTGCTGACCTTAATGAAGGCCAAATTTATGTTGGGGCGTTCATCATACGCCCTTTGCAGCCATTTCATTGCGGCGTCCTTTTCATCGAGACCCAGATAGATCCAAGCAAATCCTATCGGGTCAACGGTTTCCTTCTTGGCACGCTCCTTCATCGTTGCGAGCACCTTCAAGGCCTCATCGCGTTTGCCTGCTCGCGCATAGGCAAAGCCAAGACCGCCAAGCGATGGGAAGCTCCCTCCGGTGAGATCGGCCCTCTTTTGAAGCGCTTCAATCGCCGCATCGTGCACTCCCTTGCGCCAAGACGCCAAGCCTAACACCCACCAAGCCTGCGAGGCGGTTGGCTCTCGCGCCAGTATGCGTTTTGCTTCCTCGATCGCTTCTTCGCTTCGTTGAGCTAGATGCAAGGCAAGAGCGAGATCTATGCGAACCAATAATGAGTAAGGATCGAGTTCGATCGCGTGAAGCAGGGTAGCGATAGATTCTTCGTGCCGACCCCAAGGTGTCAAGTAGAGAATACTGTATGAGTCGAGAGCGACCGCGGAGTTCGGGTTCAGGGCAAGGGCGCGCTGGTAACTGGCTTCGACCAACGGCCAATCGAGATCGAAAACGGCCATATCCCCAACGACTACGTGGGCATCAACGAGCGAATCGTCCAATTCCAGTGCCCGCCGGGCTGACGCCTTCGCCTTGGGAACTGCCTCCCGGGGGTGCTGTATTCCCCAGCCACCGAATATGTCGTACGTGGCCCCGACTGCCGCATGGGCGCGCGCGAAGCGAGGATCGATCTGGATCGCGTGGTTAAAGTACTCAAGACCTTTCTCTAACCCCTCCGGCGTCTGTTTGTTTTGATGATAAAGCCCCTGAAGATAAAGATCGTAGGCCTCGAGGTTATCTGTTCCCTTTTTCTCGATCCGCTGCCCAATAGCCGGGCTTAGGGTTACCCGCAGCGCCTCCGCCACGCTGCGGGCCACGTCGCTCTGAATCGCGAACACGTCACGCAGTTCGCGGTCGTAGTCGTTCGACCATAGGTGCGCTTCGTTGGCGGCGTTGATCAACTGCGCGGTGATCCGCAGTTTATCCCCGGTACGCCGCACGCTGCCTTCCAGCACCGAACTCACGTTGAGCTCTCTGGCGATTTCGGAAATCTTCTTGTTGCTGCCCTTGTAGGTAATCACCGAGGTACGTGCGATCACTTCCAACCCCGGAACGCGTGACAATTTGGAGATCATCTCCTCGGTCATGGCATCAGCGAAATACTCGTTCTCGGCTTCGGCACTCAAGTTGGCGAACGGCAGTACGGCGACACGGTGTGCTTTCGCCGCTTGTGGTTCGCCGGTTGTAGCTGAGCTAGGCGGAGCCGGTGTCTGCTTAGAAACAACATACCACGCGACCAGAGCGATCAGCGCCAGGGCTGCCGCTGCCGCTGCGGGCCAGTGCCTGCGGCGCTTGGGTGCTTGCACGGGCACAGGTTTGGTCGCGGCTTCCCGGTCCAGCACCACCCGGTACGCCCGCACCGGCGTATCGATGTTCTTGACCGTTTGTTCGCCAAGATAGTCGTAAGCCAACGCCAGCGTGTTGCCGATGGCATCGCGCACGGTTCCCGATATGCAAATTCCCCCGGGCTCGGCGAGCGTTTCTAGCCGCGCCGCGACATTCACGCCGTTGCCGTACACTTCACCACGATCAACGATGACTTCGCCCAGATTCACACCAATGCGAAATTGCGCGCGCTTGTCTTCAGGCAATCCTTCGTTGCGCTGCTTGAGTTCCCGCTGAACCGCAACTGCGCAGTTTAGGGCATCGGAGACGGTGGTGAAATCCGCCAGCACCGCATCGCCCGCATAGTGCTTGACTTCCCCGCGATGCGCCCCAATGGTCTCGGCAAAGAGCTCAAGATAGGCGCTGAGGGTGCGGTGGGTGCCAGCTTCGTCGGCACCGGTGAGGCGAGAATAA
>JANNFT010000531.1:0-3228 GCA_031380185.1 Pseudomonadota bacterium | reverse complement strand
CGGCTGATGGGTGTGCGACGTTCGCGCAGGACGTTGTGAAGTTGGTAAATACGATCGAATTTATCTACGGCGCCTCCCCCGTTATTCCGAGCTTCCTCGGCGTTACTATTTCGCTGCGTGGCATGGCCCGGTTTCTTGCGTATAGGCGGTGGGCGGGTTACAGATTAGACGAGTATCCGCGCAAGTGGTGAAATTATTCTAAAAATTTATGAATTAAGCCATGAGCCCCATAGATAGGGGTTAGCCCTAGGCCACCCGGTCGTGGCGTGGCATGCCTGGAACGGCAAGCGCAGTGCGCCTCTTGGCACGGCGACACATTACAAGCTGTTAATCACTTTCGTTCTGAGTCCCATGGGACGAAGAGCCTGTTTCTGTTCGTTCCGGAAATCAGATTCTTCGTTTCACTCAGAATGACAGACGAGACCTTCCCTAAAAGTAATACCGCATTTCCGCGAACACGCCGCGATTTTTCTCTTGGCGTCCGTACCCAGTTTTGTCCGAACCGCCGAAATATTCGACACCGCCAATCAGCTTGATGCTGTCGGTGTAGGCATAGACCAATTTCGGCCGGACTAAATAACCGGAACGATTCAACAGCACGCTGCCGGCTAATTCACCGTCGAGGGTTTCGTTGAACCATTTTTTCGCGACCCGCAAGGTCATGCCGAATTGCTGTTTGTCGTATTGATTGTTGAGGACTGCGTTTTGTATCGCGAAGGGACGAATCGCCGGGTCGGTTATTTCCTCGGGGTTAGAGTATTGGCTGATGCGCCGTACGAACAGTTGCGCGTTGATGGTCAAATTATCTTCAAACGGCCGCTCGACGCCGAACACCCCGTACCAGTGAGAATTTTTGATCTCGGGATTGCCGCCGCTATTATCTTCGCTGCGGGTGTAGGCGATTTCCGTTGCGAGGCGATAGGCGCCCAATGTGGTTGCGGCGTCGGCGCCAATGACCCGGGTGCGGTGGTTCCTAATTTTCGCCACGATGCTACCGGCGCCGGTTACACCACCGAAGCTGATATCCGGCGTGAGGTCATAACCATCGAAATAGGAAACGGACCAATCGATCGCTTTGCCCGATTGATCAAGTTTGAGCGCCCATTGCCGCGCGCTGTCGGGCGTGTCGCGATCGACCGAAATGCCGGGCTGATCGGGAAACGAAAACACATGGGGCCGGAACATCGGCAGCCAGACCGCCGTGACGCTGGTCGACGCGTTCCAATTCCAACTTACCTTGGCCGCGACTGATCCGAAGCGATCCTCGTCGGTATCGGGCGCGAGCAGAGTGAAATCGCGCGGCGTCAGATTATCCGTCGGATTGAAACGATCGGCACGACCCCAGGCGATGATCTGCTTGCCGAAACGAAAATCCCAATCGCCGGCGCGGCCTTCGACATAGGCTTCGCGAAAGCGACTGGTGTTGTGCTGCGTATCGAACGGATCTTCGCGGTTCAAATAGCCTTCGACGAACACGCCCCAATTTTTGATGATTTTGCGATCGAGCTTCAACCACGCCGAAACATTGGGAATGTGCTTCTCGTCATCGGAGCGGCGATTCGATGACCAATAGGCGGCGCGCAATGAGCCGGTCAGTCCCCATTCGTGCAGCGTTTCCTTTACTCCGGCAAATCCGGTGGCGGACACCTTCGGTTTTTCTTCGGGGACCAGCGGCGGCTCGCTGTCGTCGGCGCACAGCGCGACGCCGGAGACAATCAGGAAGCCGAGGCCGAAGGCGGTGTGCAGCGCGTGTCGAATCGTCTCGTTAGATATTTTCATGGGCGGCCGAACGCTATTGCTGTTCCATGTAACGGGTGGTGAAGAAATCATCTTTCACGCCGGTGTTTACCTGAAAGCTATCGATCTTAATCACCGTGTTGTGCTCGGTCTGAACATTGGTCACCTTGAGTTCGCCCGCCTGCCATTTGCCTTTCGCCGGGTCGATGTTTTTGAAGTGGCTAAAATGCGATTCTTTCACCAACTCGCCGGCTTCGTCGTACGCCATGCCTTTCAATGTCACAAAATTATCTTTTTGAATCCAGTTCACGCGCTTGGAATAACCAGAGCTCGCCTTGATGCTGGCGTCGCGCGGTAGGGATTCGATGACGTAGGCCGCTTTGCCATCGACATCTTCTTCCTTGATAATTTTGTGGGTCCACTCGTTCACTTTGTGGCCGATCACATCGCCATAGGAAAAATCCGTTCCGACGAAGCTGTCCTTCTTGTTGCTTGAAACCAGACGGCGCACTTTTTTGATGCTGGGCAAATAAATCCAGATGTCGTCGTCCTTATCGGAGTGCTCGCTTAATAGCGAAACCGTGCCCTTAACGTCGGTCGGTTCGAGAAAACGCGTCATGCGTTTATTGTCGATGCCGTTCGGCTCGAGCTTGGTCGTGCCGAAGGTTTTACGCACGCGCTGCTGGCCGGATTTGTTGGTCAAGGTCATCGTGGTTTGTGAGGTCGTGTCGGGGACTTTTGCGACCATGAAATTTTTCTCCATGATCTCGACCGGCGTGACTGCGTACGCGGTGTTCGATTGGCCAAGGGACAACACGGCGATAACGGCAACAGCGATAGTCGTGGCCGCGGCAGGGGTCAACTTCATATTGCTTGCTCCATTAAAAATAAATTTCGGACGGAATTTTAAAACCAGCGCCGGCATCACGGTCAAGGCCGACGTTACGCTGACCAGCATGGCGGTTCCGATAAGCAACGCGTTCCAGGTGTGCGGGTAGTAACCGCGCGAGAATGCCTGCACGGCATAGCCACCGGCAACAGCGGATGCGACGAACAAACAGGCTTTGACCGCGGTGCGAATGACGTTGCGGAAAGCTTGGTCTTCGTCAATGCATTTCGCCTATTCCTCACGCAAGCGGAACAACATATAAATTGCGTAGTCGGCGCCGATACCGATCGCAAGCGCCGAAGTCAGCGCCGTGGGCACATTGAGCCGCAAGCCCAACAGACCCATCAAGCCAACGTTGATAATCACCGACAGCAACAGCGGGGTGATGACCAGCAGGCCCGCGGCCAGGGAGCGAAATACCAGCGAGGCGACGACAAACACCACCGATGCAATCTGAATGACGTTGAGTATTTTGTCCTTCACAATGACTTCGGTGATGGCGGCGCTTTGGGCAACGCTGCCGCCCACGCCAATCTTGATGTTCGGGGGAAAATTCGTCTTGGCAAAAGCTTGCACGTCCTTCCAGAGTTTTTGCATTTCCA
>JANNFT010000529.1:0-5917 GCA_031380185.1 Pseudomonadota bacterium | reverse complement strand
TTTTCCGAGATCGATCGAAAACTCCAACCTCAAAAAGGTAATTCGAATGCCCCACAAAAATAAAAAATCAGCCGCGGTTCTGGCTGTTTTTATCGCTGCGCTTTCCGTGAGTTCAAGCAATGCTCAAGAAACCAACTATCGAACACCAAAATGGCTGCAAGCAAGTTTAGCCGTTCATGCAGCGCAATCGACCAACCGTTTGATCGTCAAATTCAAGGCGGAGTCCACTGCGGTTTTACCCAGCGGCGCGGTACGTGCGAAAGCGCTCACGGCAGCGGCTGGTCAGCCGTTGCGGCACTTGCGTTCGCTCGGCGATCGCGTGGAAGTCATCGCGTTGCCAACATTCGTCAGCAACGCTGAAGCAAGAAGAATCGCGGCGCAAATTCAAGCCGACCCAAGCGTCGAATACGCTGAACCCGATTACAAAATGTTTCCCGCACTCACGCCGAGTGATCCGGGATTCAGCCCCGGCATCGATTTTGATGCGTCGAGTACTAGTACAGCATTCGTTTCACAGTGGTATTTATTCAACTCAAGCGTTGGTATTAACGCGCCGACCGCTTGGGATACGACAACGGGTTCCGCGTCAACCATTATTGCCGTCGTCGACACCGGTGTGCTGAATCACGTTGATCTCAGCGGTCGACTCGTGACCGGCTACGATTTCATTGGTGCAGATCCCAATGGTTCGTTCGATACCGCCAACGACGGTAACGGCCGCGATCCCGACGCAAGCGACCCTGGCAATTGGATTAGCGCCGGGGAACAAAACAACCCTAATTTTTCGGGCTGCGGCGCAACTTTAAGCGATTTTCACGGTACCCATGTCGCCGGTATTATCGCCGCTGACGCTAACACGGTGAGTACTGTCGGCATTAACTGGGCGGCGAAAATATTGTCGGTTCGCGTGCTTGGTAAATGCGGCGGCTATACCTCCGATATTGTCGACGGCATGCGCTGGGCGGTCGGCATTTCGATTGCAGGCGTCCCAGCCAACACTAATCGCGCGAACATTGTCAACTTGAGTTTGGGAATCGCGTCGGAATCCAGCCCGCCGAGTTGCTCGCGCACTATACAAAGCGCAATCAACGACGTTCTAGCGGGCGGCGCAACGGTCGTTTCCGCGGCCGGCAATGGCATTGGCAATGTCGGCGTAGATTCCGCAAATTCCATACCGGCAAATTGCGCGGGCGTCATCAGTGTCAGCGCGACATTGATAGATGGCCAGCGTGCGTCCTATAGCAATTTCGGTCCCCTCGTTACCTTGTCGGCTCCGGGCGGATTCATCGCAGAAACGCCGACTGATTTTGGCGTAAACGGAATTTTGTCCCTGAACGACCGTGGCACTACCGCGCCGCTAAACGACCATAGCACCGCCTCTTTATTCGGCACCAGTTTTTCCAGCGCCATGGTCAGCGGTGTTGCATCTTTGTTGCTCGACGTGAATCCGGGTTTAACGCCCGCTCAGATCAAAGGCATACTCCAAAGCACCGCGCGATCACCATCAAACCCGAGCAGCCGCGGATTGCATTGCGCTATCGCGACGACGCCACTTTGCCAACAATACATAGTCGACGCCACAGCCGCAGTGGCCGCCGCCGGCCAAGGAATGCTCTCTGCCCTTGATAGCAACGGCAACCCGATCAGTCTGCTCGATTTTGGTTCGACTACATTAAGCGCGCCTTCGGCGCCGCAAACATTTTTCGTGCGCAATGCCACTGCTTCGACTATCCGAATTTCAGACATCAAGATTGCGGGTCACCATCCGGGCGATTTTAGCGCGAGCAGCGCTTGCGCCAATGCACCACCTTCATCCGGTTTCCCGTTTGATCTTGCGGCGGGATTAGAGTGCCAGATCGACGTGACCTTTACCGCGAAGGGCAACAACGTACGCACCGCCAATATCATAATCGCCAGCAACGTCGATCTTCCGCTAGCGGTCACCGGTTCAGGTCCAACAGGTACAACTGGGGGCGGTGGTAGTGGCGGCGGTGGTGGCGGTGGCTGTACGTTAAATATTGGTGAACGTTTCGATCCCACCGTATTTTTGTTGCTCGCCATCAGCGTTATCGCCCTTTACAGTCGTCGTAACCCGCGTCGATGAACAATGCGGGCGATACTGCGAGATCTCGCGCTCGACCGTTGTCCACTGTTCATTCGCGATTGGCAATTCCTGGCGGCAATTAGCGCCGGTTTGTTGTTTTGGATAGGGCTGCGCTGGCTGGCGCCGAACACTCGCGGCACTGCAATGGCAGTCAGTGGAATTATCGCGCTTTGCGTGGTTCAACCGCTATTGGAAGAACTGATATTCCGTGGCGTCGTTCAGGGGGAATTACTCGCAAAGGCCTGGGGTAACACCAAGCATCTTGGCATCAGCGCGGCCAATGCGCTAACGTCGATTGCGTTCACGGCGCTGCATTTCCTCGCGCATCCGCCGCTGTGGGCGGCGAGTGTCATCATTCCGTCGCTACTTTTCGGTCATTTTCGAGAGCGGCATCGCAGCCTCTATCCGCCGCTGGCGCTCCACATCTACTACAATACGGGTTATTTTCTGACGACAGGGTTTCCCACATGAAAAATAAGATTCAATTCCGCGGATTTACGCTGATCGAAGTGATGGTCGTGCTGGTAATTCTCGGCATTCTCGCCACGTTGATCGTGCCACGCATCATGGGCAGGCCCGATGAAGCGCGCATCATTGCTGCTAAACAGGACATCAACTCGATTGGCCAAGCGTTAAAGCTCTATCGTTTGGACAACCAAGCCTATCCGAGCACCGACCAAGGTCTCCAGGCATTGATCACCAAACCGACGGCGCCACCCGCACCACCCAACTGGAAAACCGGTGGTTATCTCGATCGCCTGCCGAAAGATCCCTGGGGCAATGAATTCAAATATCTCAACCCCGGCGTGAACAACCCGAATGACGTTGACGTATTTAGTCTCGGCGCCGACGGCGCGCCCGGCGGCGAAGGCAACGACGCGGACGTCGGCTCGTGGACTAAGTAAAGAGCGACCCTTGAAGCGCGACGTAAACGGCTTCACCCTGATTGAGATCATGGTCGTCATGGTCATCCTCGGGATCATCATGGCCTTGGTCAGCGTGAATTTTTCCCGGGATGATGGCCAGGTGCTGACCGAGGAAGCCAACCGCCTCGCGGCCTTGCTCGAACATGCGCAAAGCGAAGCGATGATTACCGGCAATGCCATTGCCTGGTCGGCACAAGACGGCAAATATGAATTTTGGCAGCGCGGCAAAACGGGAAAGTGGGATGAGCCAAGCGCTGACGAAATTTTGCGTGCTCGCACTTTTCCGGTTGAAATCGAGTGGGGAGAAAATCGCGTCGCGGGTAATCCCATCAAGCTTGACGAACGCTTGATCTTTCTCGCCGGCGGGTTGAATCAGCCGTTCGAATTGAAACTGAAGTATCGCGATAGGCAACTGAACATTCGCGGCAATCCGACCGGCCGCGTCACGGTAGACGACAAGGCATGAAACGTAACGGCTTCACGCTGATCGAAATCCTCATCGCGTTGGTCATTCTGGCGGTAGCGCTAACCGCCGCCGGCCGCGCCACAGGCAGTGCGACCGATAGCGCGCGCATTCTCAAACAGCGTATGTTGGCAGAATGGGTTGCGCAGAATCGGCTCAATCAAGAAATCATTGACCAATCGTTTCCTTCGGTCGGTGTTCAAAGCGGCGAAGCGACTCAAGCCGGGCAATCATTTACTTGGCGGCAAACCACCAGTGGAACCGAGAATCCAAATTTTCGCAAAGTGGAAATTAAAGTTTTCGCGGCTGGCGACAACACCTATTCGTTCGCCAGTTTGATCGGTTACCTAGCCAAGTTATCATGACTTCGCAAAAGAACGGCTTCACGCTCATTGAAGTGCTGATCGCGATAACGATCTTCGCCGTGATGTCCGCTTTCGCCTATCGCGCGTTGTCGTCAATTCTCGCTGCCCGCGATCACGTCGCGCAGGAAAATCAAAAATGGCGCAGCGTTTCCACGTTATTCGCACGCTTGGAAGCGGATCTGGCAAACGCCACCGCGCGCGATATTCGTAATAGCAACAACCTTGATGAAGCCGCCTTCCTCGGCAAACTAGCGTTCAGCAATAACAACGAGGCCCAGTTCATGTTCACGCGCATGGGCCTGCCCGGCGCCAACGGCACACTCGCGGCGCCGCAACGCTTGGGCTATCGCCTTAATCAAGGCGCTGTCGAAGAATTGGTCTGGCCTGTGCTGGACCAAGGCCCGCGAACCGTGCCTGCGGTCTATCCACTTCTGAGCGGAGTCAGCTCACTGACTCTGCGTTATCTCGATGCCAACAAAGCCTGGCAGACGACTTGGCCAGTGCTGAGCGGCAGCCCGACGCCGGCGCAAAATATCCCCAAGGCGGTGGAAGTTGTGTTGACTTTGGACAGCGGAGAAACGATTACGCGCTTGCTGTTGCTTAAATCATGAGCAATTCTCGACATAGCCAAGCGCAACACGGCGTCGCCATCGTCATGGCAATGTTAATCGTTGCGCTTGCCACCAGCGTTGCCGCCTACGCCGCGTGGCAACAAAATCTATGGATTCGTCAAAGCGAAAATCTCGCCACCCAAGCGCAAGCCCTCGCCGTAAGCCGGGCGGCGCTTTATTTTGGCGCCATGGTATTGCTCGAAGATCTGAAAAACTCTAATCCGCCGAACGTCGATCATCTCAAAGAAGATTGGGCCAAATACGCGCTGACCACCCCAGTCGAAGGCGGCAGCGTCAGCGGAAAAATTGCCGATCAGCAAGGATTGTTCAACGTTAACAATCTCGCCGTCACGGATCCGCAACAACGCGCATTGCAATTGCAATGGTTCACCGCACTCTTGAGTGCATTGGACATCCCAAATGCATTGGCCGACGCCCTGCAAGACTAAGTCGATGCAGACGAACAAGTACCGAATGAAGACCTGGCCTATCTCGGCAAAGCCGAGCCGTATCGCACCGCAAACCGGCCGATACAGAGCATAGACGAGTTGAACCGAGTCGAAGGTTTCGACGCTAAGGTCATCGAAAAACTCAAGCCGTTTATCACGGCGATTCCGATTATCACGCCGCCGGCGCAGGGCAGCTCGACCGCAACGATTCCAGTGACTTTGCTTAACGTCAACACAGCGCCGAAAGAAGTCCTCGAAGCCGTATTCGGCGCCGGCAGTGGGACGCAAATCGAAACGCTGCGCAGTAAGGCGCCGTTCAAAGATATCGGCGATTTTGACGCACAGACCGCTAGTTTGTTGCCACCGGTCGATCCCAAAAATCCGGCCGCGCATCCTTGGAACAATACCAACATCGACGTTAAAAGCGACTATTTTTTGGTCGCTGCCGTCAGCCAGTTCGGCAATACTAAAAATGGTTTGATCGCGCTGGTTCAGCGCGTTAGTCCAACCACCTGGCCAACCATCGTGTGGCAAAAACAAACGCTAGATTAATGGCCACCTTACAAATCTATTTGCCGGAATCCGGAATCGCGAACGACCGCGAACTCGCGTTACGCTACGTGCTGCGTAACAACGCCGGCGAAATGCAACGCACCGGCACGGGGCAACTCGCCGATTTGCCACACGCCGATAGGGTCGACATTATCGTTCCGGCGAGCTTAGTGTTGTTTACTGAAGTCAAGCTACCGCCCGTTCGCGGCCAAAAGTTGCGCCAACTGCTGCCGTTCGCCGTTGAAGAAAAAATCCTTTCCGATCCGGCTCAAGTGCAAGTCGCGGCCGGCAGTCGCGATGACGCTGGCGTGACGCGCGTCGCGGTAGTCGACCGCGCTTGGCTTGAGGCATCATGCGAACAACTGCGTCTAGTCGGATTACGGCCGGAAAATGGCTACGCTGAAACCTGTTTGCCTGAATTAGAACCGAATTCCTGGACTCTAGTTT
>JANNFT010000497.1:0-2468 GCA_031380185.1 Pseudomonadota bacterium | reverse complement strand
TCGGCGCCGTATGTATCGTGGTTGCCGGCGTAACCGCTTAGATTGAACTGCGTCATATTCCGCTCGAACAGCGGCGTAAACTCGTTAAAGCCTGCGCTGGCGGGGCCGCCCGTTGCTACGACATTGAGGTTGGTTTCCGCGCTGCTCGGCTGCACCGGATTGATGTTGTTGTCTTGCAGCAACTGAGCCTGTAACAGTTCGCTTACCCGTGCAATCTCGTGACGACGCAGACTTTGGTAGGTGTCAGCTAGGAACCGGTGCGCCGACGCGTTAGCACGATCAAATGTCAGGGAACTAGTCGCCTCCCTGACGCCAAGTTGGGTGAAGCTCAAATCGCTGTATGCCCGTGCAAGGCTTGTTCCGCGCGCTGCCCGATCTTCATCGAGACTCAGCCGGCTGCGGTACACGCTGCGATTGTCATTGCGATCAATACTCGCTTGAAGCTCTCGTAAAGCCGCAACAGGTTGGTTGAGGGTCTGCTTAAGTATACCGTCGTACAAGTAGGGGGTCGGATCGAGCGGATCGAGTGATTTCGCGATTAGGTACTGATTGCTATCCAGCGGCGTGCGTTTTTCCTCGAAATAGGCCTTGCCCAGATAGGAGCGAGCAAGGGCATTGGAGGAATCGAGCGCGACGGCAATTTCGAGCTCACGCCTGCCGTCCCCTAGTTTGCCTTGACTAATCTCTGTCAAACCCATGCCGAGATGCGCCAGCGGATCCGAGGAATCAAGCTCCAGCGCACGGCCAAACGCCGACGATGCGTCTTCGTTACGAAACTCGGCGAGCGCCGCGAAACCCAGAACGAGCTGAGTCCGCGCAAGTCCGGGCGCCAGCACTTGCGCCTTGCGCGCCGCTGCAAGCGCTTCCTTGCGATCTCCAAGCATCAACCAAATTTCGCCGAGGCGTGCCCACAGCAATGGATCGGCCGGATGTTGCGCGACGGCAGCTTGCAGCGTGTCGCGCGCAGCTTCGATTTGAAACTGTGCTTGTTGCGCATAGGACAGAGCGATGCTAGCGGCGGGCGTTGCACCCAGTGAGACGGCGCGTTGCGCGTCGGCAAGCCCACGCTCGCGTTCATTTTGAACGACGTGTATTACAGAGCGCAGCGCATAGGCAAGGCCGGCCTGGGGATCGCGTCGTAGCGCGGCTTCGATATCGACATTCGCCTCTGCGACGCGGCCCACTGAAACCAATAGCGCTGCACGGTACAAATGAAACGTCGCGTCGCGTTCCGCTTCGGATACCTGCTCCAACATAGCAAAAGCCGCGACACGGTCTGTTTGTTGCAATGCTTGGCGGATAGAACCGGCGATACCATCGTTAATAGCACTCAACCCTGGTTGACCCAAGGCAGCCAGCACCGGCGGGTAGTAGAGCGCCCATTGCACCGCGTCGCGCGGCCGAACAACAGTCTGGAGCTGGGGTGCCTTATTTGGCTCGCCAACTGCCGCTGTCCCTGGCTCCACAACCACGCTTCCCTGCTCGTTATGGGCCGTGACACGCCCTTCCAATACCGTCAACGATGAGCGCGTGTCTTGCGCCTCCGCCACGAATTCCGTACCCTCAATCAAGCCATTGAGGTAAGGCGTATTGACCTTCAGCACGTGCGGTCTGCGGCTAAAGGACTGAAAGACGCCTTTAACCAGTTCTAGCCAAGACTGTTCCTGTTCTTTACCCGAAATATTGAGGAGGCGCATCGTCGTGTTTTGATCGATGCGTAACACAGCGTCGTTGACTAAATAAACAGTGGCTCGGCTGCGTTCACCCACGCGTATCGCGTCGCCTACACAGAGGGGAGTCTCACGCTTCGCTTTCCTCCAGGATTCGTTGTCGCCGCGTCGTACCTCGACCGTGCCATCGATCGAAGCGACCTGGCCAGCTGGTATTCGGCAAAGTTCTTCGGCTTGGCTTGGAACAGCAAGCTGCCAGAGGGCAAAGTATAGAAGGAGTGGGGCCGTAATGAGCCACTGCGTTCGCATTCGAGTACACTCCGAGCATGGACCCGTTCAAGTTTGACCATGGCATCGAAACTTGCTCCCTCGCCGCAGAGATCAAACCTTGCAGAATCCCTCCGGCGGAGCCGAAGGTTTACGATATTGAAATGTTCTATTTTTATCAATCATGTCATATTTGAATCACGCCAGCAAGGACAATAGCGGCGACGTCGCTCAGCGGCATCAGAAGCTAGATATTCTGCAACGCGGATTCCAGGTCAATCGATGGTTAAAGGGTGCGGCCTTGGGCGCACTCGTGGGTGTGGCAGGTGCGCTACTCGCCGTATCCACGGTCGGTTCCAACTTCGAACGAGCTATCGGACTGCCTTGGCTGTTTCATTTACGGGGCGCAATCAAGCCGCCGCCACAAGTCGCTATCGTCGCCATCGACGGGCAAACCGGCGCTCGGTTGGGGTTGCCGGCGACGCCGCAGGAATGGCCGCGCTCGATCCATGCGCGCTTGGTGGATGCGCT
>JANNFT010000492.1:0-1654 GCA_031380185.1 Pseudomonadota bacterium | reverse complement strand
CGGAATCGATGCGCTCTAGCAAGGCGGCAAAAGTTTCCAATGTAGAGGGGTCGGCCCAATGGACGTCTTCGACAATCATCAGCACCGGTCGCTGGTTCGCCAGTTCCATGACTTGAGCGACCTGCGCGGCGATGGTGCGCTCTTTCTGTTGTTGCGGTAAAAGACGCAGATCGGGGTACTTTTCTATTGGCAGTGACAGCATGGCGGCAAACAGTGGCGCCACTTCCTCGATGTTCGACTGGGCTTTGCCGAGCAGCGCTTCCATCTTGGCAATTTTCTGATCGGCGCTGTCGCCAGATTGAAACTCCGCCGCTCGCTCGAACTGGTCGATGATCGGATAGAACGCGCTATTGCGGTGGAATGGGGAACATTGGTGATACAAAGCAATATGCGGATCAGCACCGATGCGCTCGCGCAGCGCGCGTGTGATGCGCGACTTACCGATCCCCGCCTCGGCACTCAACATGACCGCTTGACCTTCATCCGCCTTCGCGCGCTCCCAACGGTCGAGCAACAAAGCAATCTCGCTGTCGCGGCCGATCAGCGGCGTAAGTTGCCGCGCGTGACTCGCCTCGAAGCGACCTTCGACCCGGCGTGGACCTAAAACCTTAAATGCTCGCACGGGATCAAGAATTCCCTTGAGAATTAGATCGCCTAAGTCCGACAGTTCGTAACCGCCTCCGATGAGACGGCGAGTGGAAGGCGCGATAACGATTTCATCCGCCGCGGCCACGCCCTGCAGCCGGGCGGCGAGATTAGGCGTACTGCCAATGGCCAACTTCGATTGATCACCCACACCGGTTTGTTCGCCCACGACTACGGCGCCGGTGGCGATGCCGATGCGCACTGACAATGTTTCGTTTCCAACAATACGCTTGATGGCGGGGACGATCTCCAGCGCCGTCCGTATCGAGCGCTCTGCGTCGTCCTCGTGGGCCGTAGGCCAACCAAAGTAAGTCAAGATTCCATCGCCGACGTAACGAGCAACGAAGCCTTCGTAAAGCGCGATAACTTCGCCGCAGACCGTTCGATAATTGTGCAGTACCGCGCGCAACTCTTCCGGGTCGAGTTTCTCGCTCAGTGCGGTCGATCCCACCAGGTCGCAGAACATCACCGTGAGTTGGCGGCGTTCGCCAGCGTCCGCCCTGGCTGACGGCGCTGGCATACCTATTGAGAGGGCACGTGAGCCCGCCTCCGCAACGCCTTGCTCATCCAGGCTGGCGACTGCTTGCAATAGGCGTTTGCGGTCACCGATGGCAACGCCGAGTTCGCGCAAATCGGCTTCGTTGAGCGAACGAATGACGTCGAAGTCGATATTGTTTTCGGAAAAGACTGCCGCGTAACTCTCCAGCCCGATCTGCGCTAACCACTGTGCAAACAAATTCAACCGATCCTCCCACAAGCCGACGATGTCGACGCAATCAAGCTTATCCGTTTTCGGTTAACGTTGGCAACTCATCCAATCCATATCTTTATCGGTTACGCGTCGCCGCGCGGACTTACTGAGCGGCGTTTTTCTGAATACTTTTTTCTTGTTTGAATGCCTTTTCAAGTAAGTATCGCGAGCTTTGCGCGATCTTTTTTCGTCCGGTTTTGCACAATCTGTTGGCGCGCGACATGATTGAATACGGCCACGTGTTACCGGAACCGGGGG
>JANNFT010000490.1:0-4157 GCA_031380185.1 Pseudomonadota bacterium | reverse complement strand
CGAATCGCACAAGGCATCCATTAGCCCCGTGGTGGTGTTGCTGATGCCGGGGCCGGATGTAACCAAGACGACACCGGGTCTGCCGGTCGTGCGAGCATAACCCTCCGCGGCATGAACCGCCGCTTGCTCGTGCCGCACCAGGATGTGACGTAATCGGCGCTCAGCATACAAGGCGTCGTAAATGGGCAAAACCGCCCCGCCTGGGTAGCCGAAAATCGTATCGACGCCCAGCCCCACAAGCGTGTCGATTAACACTTGAGCACCAGTTTTCTGGCTAGTTGGCCCGGGTTCGTGGGTAGGCCAAGCCAGGGGAGAGTTGTAAACGCCATCGTCCATGGATAGACATGGTACAGAATCCCAGCCAGAAAAGGCTTCTGAATTTTCTAATTTATGCCATTAGTATTAGAATGTTTATTCTGTTTTTTGTGATTATTTAGAATGACTCTCGATAAATTCGATTTTGCCATACTCGGCGTTCTGCAGCAGGACGCCCGCGCCAGCTTGCAAGACGTCAGTACGCAAGTAGGCCTTTCCACCACCCCCTGCTGGGCGCGCATCAAAAAAATGGAGAACGAAGGCGTGATCCTAGGTTATACGGTGCGAATCGATCCGACAGCGATCGGCTACACAGAAACGGTAATCGTGCAGGTCACGCTGGAGAGCCATAACGACGAAACGCTCGAAGCCTTCGGCAAGGCACTGGAGGAAATCCCGGAAGTGCTCGAGGCTTTCTTGATTTCCGGGGACTACGATTACCATATCCGCATCGCGGTACGGGATACGCGCGACTACGAACGGTTACTCCGCGAACGGCTTTATCGCATTCCGGGTATTCGGCACTCCAAATCAAGTTTCGTGTTGCGCCGACTCAAGCAGAGCCTCACGCCACTCGCGCCCGCGCCGCAATCGCCCGGTGCGAAAAAACGGAAACGATGATGCTGGCACTGTATGTGAGATCAAGTCGAAATTACTAAAGTATCGCGGAGCGCACTAATTTTTAAGGCCACTTGCCGCAGGTTGCGCGATCCAGGGACGCTCCCTCCTCGCGCAGCGCGTTCGCCATGATTCCCAACTCTTCGATGGTCACGGACAACGGTCGTTTCGCGCTCACCTTGTAAGCAACCATTACCCGGGTCTTGCCATCCTGGCACCACTCGAGCGCCGCGCGATCCGAATCGTCGAGCTTGGCCGTTCGCGGCGCGCCGAATCGCGCGAAGTTCACTTTCAGCACTTCAAGATCGGTTTCATCCGGCGTGTAGCCGATCTGATATAGCGGGCTATCGGGATCCTTGCCGGCGAACACGAAACCTGCGTTGCGTTCGCGCGCGCGATTCTTTGCCGGCACGTATTTCTCCAAGATTTCCGCCTTGAGCGTACTGATGGTATCGCCGCTCTGGGCGCCGAACACAGCCGCGCCCGTCAGCTTGCGAAACTCGCCGAGCGTCATGCCGAGCGGGAATGGGCCATAGACGCGCGGCAAATCCTCCGCCGTTTGCGCCGCGACCGCCACCAAGCAAAGGGAAACCGCCACAGCCAACTTGAATTTCTTGTTCATGATAATTCCTATTTTGATTCCATAATTGCGCGCTTCAGCGCGGTGTAATCACGAGTCACTTTATAATGTGGAAACTCGTTGACAATGCTGTCCGGCGGGCAAAAGAAAAATCCGGCATCGGCTTCGCTCAACATACCGATATCGTTGTAGGAATCACCGGCGGCGATCACTTTGTAATTCAAACTGTGCAAGGCTTTCACCGCCATGCGTTTTGGATCCTCCTGGCGCAGATGATAGTCGATGACGAAACCGGACGCATCGGTAGTCAAGCGATGGCACATCAGGGTCGGATAATCCAACTGCCGCATCAGCGGCATGGCAAACTCATAAAACGTGTCGGATAAAATAACCAGTTGAAATTCGCTCCGCACCCAATCTAAAAATTCCTTCGCGCCAGGCATCGGCGCCATGGTCGCGATGACCGTTTGAATATCCGGCAGGCCGAGGCGATGTTCTTTCAGAATACGCAAACGCTGGCGCATTAGGATGTCATAGTCGGGTACATCGCGGGTGGTCGCGCGCAGCGCGTCAATGCCAGTGCGCTCGGCGACCTCGATCCAAATTTCCGGGATTAGAACGCCTTCCAGGTCAAGGCAAACGATATTCAATGCAAGTCCCGTCTTAGTCTAATTTTTTCTGCTGACGCGCTTTCCCTCACCCCAACTCTCTCCCAGAGGGAGAGGGAGATTTTTCCCTCGCCCCTTTGGGGAGAGGGGTGGGGGTGAGGGGGCGGACTATGTTCATCAACCATGTTTTATGACAACCGTCTTCACCGATGTAAATCCATACAACGCCTCGAATCCCTTTTCCCGCCCGTGGCCCGAATGTTTTACACCGCCGAACGGCAACTCGATGCCACCGCCGGCGCCAAAGTTATTGATGTAAACCTGGCCGCTGCGTATGGCCTTCGCTAAACGTAGTTGACGGCCGCCGTCGTTGGTCCACACGCCGCAGTTCAAGCCATAGGCCGTTCCGTTCGCCAAGCGAATCGCGTCCGCTTCATCTTTGAATGGCATCGCCACCATTACCGGGCCGAAGATTTCATCTTGCGCCAAGGTATGTTGCGCAGGCACGTCGCGGATCAAGTGCGGCTCGACATAGTAGCCGCCTTTTGGCGCTTCGGCCGAGACATTTCCCTTGCCGGCTATTTTCAATCCATCATCTGCGGCAATTTTCAAGAAACTACGTACGCGCTCAAATTGGCTCTTGCGAATGATCGGCCCGCAATCCAAATCCTGTTGCGATCCACCGACGCGCAGCGAACTCATGCGCTCGCCAAGTTTTTCCACTACTTCGTCATAGCGACTGACTTCAACCAGCAGACGGCTGCCGGCGGAACAAGTTTGTCCGGCGTTTTGAATAATACCATTCGCCAATACCGGCAACGCCTGCTCAAGATCGGCATCGGCGAACATAATTTGCGGCGACTTGCCGCCAAGTTCCATAATGCAGCCAATATGATTTTTCGCCGCCGCCTGTGCGACCAATGCGCCGGTCGCCGTTGATCCGGTGAACGACATATGATCAATGCCGGTGTGTGAAGACAACGCCGAGCCTGCTTCGTAACCAAAGCCCGGAACGACGTTCACCGCGCCCGGCGGGAAGCCAACTTCTGCCATCAACTCGACTAAGCGTAAGTGCGACAAACACGCATCTTCGGCCGGCTTTAACACCGTCGCATTGCCCGCCGCCAGCGCGCCGCCGAGCGATCGGCCAAACATTTGCGCCGGGTAATTCCACGGCAATACGTGGCCCGTCACGCCGAACGGCTCGCGCAACGTCATGACGGTAAAGCCTTCCAGAAAGGGAATGGTCGTGCCGTGCAGCTTGTCACACGCGCCAGAATAATATTCGAAGTAGCGCGCGCACGCGGTGATGTCGGCGCGGGCTTGCTTAAGCGGCTTGCCGGTATCGCGCGCTTCGATCTGCGTGAGTTCCTCGTGATGGTCCAACACCTTCTGGCTGAACTTGTGCAACAAGCGGCCGCGCTCGAACGCCGGCATCTTACCCCACGGTCCATCGAACGCAGCGCGCGCCGCGGCGATGGCGCGATCGACATCGGGCGCCGCACCACGCGCAATCTGCGTGAACACTTCACCGGTACTTGGATCCACGACGGGAATTGTTTCGCCGGTGGCCGGCGCTTCCCAACGGTTATTGATGAATACTTTTCCTACACTCATTTATCGCTCCTGGTTCGAAATTCGTTTCTTCAAATTGTTTCACTCCGGCGGCGGAAACGCTCGGCGCAATTCGTCCACTTGCTCAGGTGACAATGTCCGCAACTTTTCGTGACGAAGATTCAAAAAAATCTTCGCCGTCTCCTCCAACTCTTCCGCCGCATCCACCGCGGCACTTAGCGATGTGCCCGCGACGACCGGCCCGTGGTTCGCCAACAACAGCGCGTGATTTTTCTTCGCCACCTCACGCACCGCGCCGGCAAGCGCCATGTCGCCTGGCTTGAAATAGGGAACCAGCGGCAGATGCCCTACTCGCATGATGTAGTAAGCGGTCAACGGCGGCAGGCAATCATTGCAATCGATGTTATCCAGCAACGACACACCGACGGAATGGCTCCCATGCAAATGCACCACGGCGCCGA
>JANNFT010000485.1:0-11069 GCA_031380185.1 Pseudomonadota bacterium | reverse complement strand
GGCCCCTGCCGTGTGAAGGCAGTGCTCTACCGCTGAGCTAACCGCACATTGGTATAATTATAATTCAACTCGGCGGGATTCATGATTCAGATATTTTTCATATTTTTAATTGCGTTAATGATTTGGTTTTGGTACGACACTATGCAAGCGCGCGAGCAGGCCGTCTTGCTTGGCAAGCGCCACTGCCAAAACGATGGCCTACAGTTGCTCGACGAAACGGTGTCGCTGAGTTCTCTAAAAGTGCGTCGCAACCGCGACGGCCAGATGATGTTTCGCCGCGTGTACGAGTTCGAATTCAGCGATAACGGCGACAACCGGCGCTTAGGCTCCATAACCCTTCTAGGGCGTCACGCCGAGTCGGTCCAGCTTGAGCCGCATTTGATGCAATAGCATTCGCGCCGCATCTCGTTGTAAAATCCCCTAACTACAAAGCCTGCCGGGCAAACCGGCGAGCGCATTCGATTAGCACTAACATTTTTCAGGGGGTTCCATGTGGCAGCAGGTTTACGATCCGTTAAACAATTCGTTTTTGTCGGTCGCGTTTGCCGCGCTGCCGGTCATCGTGATGCTCGGCGGTTTGGGTTTTTTCCATATGAAAGCGCACCTTGCGGCCATCGCCGGCTTGGTCGTTGCGCTGTTCGTCGCTATCGTCATATTCGGCATGCCGTCAGGAATGGCTCTTAAGACGGCGATGACTGGCGGCCTATTCGGGCTACTGCCGATCGGCTGGATTATCTTAAACATTATCTTTCTCTACAAACTTACCAGCGAAGCGGGGCTGTTTAAGATTCTGCAGGAAAGCATCGCCGGCATCAGTACCGATCGGCGCATTCAACTGTTGTTGGTGGCATTTTCGTTCGGCGCATTTTTCGAGGGCGCCGCGGGATTCGGCACGCCGGTGGCCGTCACCGGCGCAGTGCTTATTGGCCTCGGTTTTTCGCCACTTGCGGCGTCGGGATTATCGCTGATCGCCAACACCGCACCGGTTGCCTACGGCGCACTGGGTACGCCGATTTTGACGCTTGCCAAGGTCACCGGTTTGGATGCGTTCGAACTCAGCGCCATGGTGGGAAGGCAGTTGCCGTTCTTTTCCTTGATCGTTCCGTTCTGGCTCATCTGGGCGTTCGTCGGCGTTAAGGGGATGATGCAAATCTGGCCGGCAATTTTGGTCGCCGGGGTGTTCTTCGCGATTCCACAATTTCTCGTGTCGAACTATATCGGCCCGGAACTCGTGGACGTGATCGCCGCGATTTGCTCGATGGCGGCGCTTACATTGTTCCTGAAAATGTGGAAGCCGGCCAACGTGTGGACCTCGGTCACGCGCGAAGGCGAAACCATTTCCGCTGCGCAAGCTGAGAAAAATCAAGTGCATCACGGTTATTCGCGCGCCGAGGTGATTCGCGCTTGGACCCCTTGGGCGATTTTAAGTATCGTCGTATTCATGTGGGGCACGTCGACGATGAAGAATTTCCTCAATGGCGAGTATCCGAATCCAGAGAAGGGGCAACCGCCGATCAAGACCAGCTATAACGCCGTGACAAAGTTGGATTTTCCCATTCCCGGCTTGACTGAACAGATTCAACGCATGCCGCCGGTGGCGCCGAAAGATGCAAAACCGGAAAAAATTTCCTACACGCTGAACTGGCTGTCGGCCACGGGCACCGGCATTTTGCTGGCCGCGCTGATCGCCGGCATTGTGATGGGAATTCCCCTCGGCAAAATGTTTCGAACTTACGGCCAAACGCTTTACGCCATTCGCTATTCGTTACTGACGATCATGGCGATGTTGGCGCTCGGTTTCGTCACGCGCTATTCGGGTGTGGATGTGACGTTGGGGCTTGCCTTCGCCGCGACCGGCGTGTTCTATCCGTTCTTTGGCACACTACTCGGCTGGCTCGGCGTAGCGCTCACAGGCTCCGATACGGCGTCGAATGTACTGTTCGGCGGGCTGCAAAAAACGACTACCGAGAAACTCGGCTTAAGCCCGATTCTGTTGTGCGCGGCAAATAGTTCCGGTGGTGTGATGGGCAAGATGATCGATGCGCAAAGCATCGTTGTCGCGTCGACAGCAACCGGCTGGTTCGGCCATGAAGGCGAGATTCTGCGCTACGTATTCTTCCACTCCATCGCCCTCGCGTGCTTGGTCGGTTTATTGGTGACGTTGCAAGCCTATGTGCCGCCATTTACCGATATGGTGATTTGGCCGAAGTAGGCCAGGCTCGCGCTTCAAGCCAACAAAAAAGCCCGGCAATTCCGGGCTTTTTTTGTTTCTGAAATGTGGCTGGAAAGCCGCATGGATACTGCCTGTACAGGCAGCTTTAACATGAACGATCGGGGCAAGCCATCCAGGACGTGAAGATTCCAACGGCTTGCCGGTATTGAGCTGCAGTGACATAATTTACCATGACTACCGCCTATATCACCCATCCCGCCTGCAAACTGCATGACATGGGCGCGCATCACCCGGAATCGCCACAACGTCTGTCGGCGATCGAGGATCGCTTGATCGCCTCGGGCATCAACGCTCTATTGGATCATCACGAGGCGCCCTCGGTAAGTCGAGACGCATTATTGCGCGTACACCCGGAATCCTATGTCAGCGCTGTCGAAACCCAGGCGCCAAAACAGGGCATGGTGCAACTGGATCCCGACACCGCGATGAATCCCCACAGCCTGGAAGCGGCTCGGCGCGCGGCGGGCGCCGTGGTGCACGGTGTGGATTTAGTCATGAGCGGCAAAGCAAGCAATGCATTTTGTGCCGTGCGCCCGCCCGGCCATCATGCGTTTTCGAGTCGCTCCATGGGATTTTGTATTTTTAACAATGTCGCGATTGCGGCGGCCCATGCGCGCGCGAAGCACGGCATCAAACGCGTTGCGATTCTTGATTTCGATGTGCATCACGGTAACGGCACGGAAGCAATTTTCGCCGACGAACCGAACGTGATGCTGTGTTCCACTTTCCAGCACCCGTATTATCCTTATCAGGGCGCCGATACCGTTAGCGACCATATCATTAACACGCCGCTGGCGGCGTTCTCCGCCGCTGCGGAATTTCGTGCAGCGGTAACGCGGGATTGGATTCCGAACATTGAACGATTTCGCCCAGAGTTTATTTTGATTTCAGCGGGTTTCGATGCGCACAAAGAAGATCCGTTAGCCTACCTTAAATTAACCGAAGACGATTACCGCTGGGTGACGGCGGAGATAATGAAAATGGCGAACGAATTTTCAAAAGGAAGAATCGTCTCGACGCTGGAAGGTGGCTACAACTTCGATGCGCTGGGCCGCAGTGTGGCGGAACATGTTCGCGTGTTACTGGGGGCATAAACTCAAGCAGCCTCATATGCGGGCGTGGCTAAATAGTCGGTCATTGGCTGAAGAGTCGCTCTGGTCTTGGCTTCCAGGCCGGTTGCCGGCGCATTTAGGGAAGCTCTGAATTAGTCCGATTTCGTCGTGGCTCTATGTTTGACTCACAAAAAATATCTCATTACATATCATCCCTATGCTGCGCCGATATTTTTTGCTCCCGCCTTGTCTCACTTCGAACTCGAACTTATTCAGAGCTTCGTTAGTTTTTTGCCGCTGCTTTTTTAAATACTTTTTCCCACTTAATTAGGTCGCTGCGCATCAGCGATTCCAAGTCCGTCGCCGCCGTGCCGATACTCTCGACGCCCAATACGGCGAGCTTATCTTGAGTATCTTTTTGTTTCAGTATCGCCACAATTTCTTTGTTGAGTCTGTCGATAATCGCAGATGGTGTTTTTGCCGGAGCGAAAAATCCAAACCAAGCGCTGGATTCATAGCCGGTCAATCCCGTTTCCGCCATGGTCGGCAATTCTGGCAATAGATTACTGCGCTTGGCGCTGGTGATCGCGAGCGCGCGCATCTTGCCGGATTTAACGTGTGGCAACGCCGAGGCAATCGGGTCGAAGATGATCTGAACCGCTCCGGAAATGAGATCGACTTCAGCCGGACCGCTGCCTTTATAGGGAATATGAATCAGTTCGATTTGCGCCATGCTTTGTAGTAATTCTGCCGCGAGATGCAGCGAGGTGCCGTTGCCGGCCGAGGCGTACGCCAGCGTTCCCGGCTTTGCTTTGGCGAGTGCGATAAGTTCCTTTACCGACTTCGCCGGCAAATCGTTGTTAACCGCGAGCAAGTTAGGTACACGCACCGCCAGTGTGATCGGCACAAAATCTTTCAGCGGGTCGTAGGGGAGCTCATCTTGCAGAAAGCGGTTGGTGACCAGGCTCATCCCGGCAATCATGATGCTGTAGCCATCTGGTGTGGCTTTGGCTATGAGATCGTGAGCGATGTTGCCGCCGGCGCCGGGACGGTTCTCGACGAGCACAGTTTTGCCTAGACGAGTCGTGAGCTTGCCGGCGACAATGCGCGCGGTGATGTCGGAACCACCCCCAGGTGTGTAGGGGACAATGATTTTAATGTTTTTGCTGGGGTAGGTGTCGGCCGAGGTGGTCGGACTTAGGGCTAGAAATGCGACGATGATGAGTTTGACCAGGGTTCTAATTTCGTAACCATCGCGGTGAAACAAGGTACGGTGTCGTCCCCGCGAAAGCGGGGACCCATTTGGCTTTAACGACGCAGCATGGATTCCCGCTTGCGCGGGAATGACAGGTAAACCAATCGGGTTATTTTCCATTTTTCTCCACCAGGGAGGGCTAACAATACGAAACTATGGGTCTATTTCCCATCTTTCGCGGCCACAGCTCGTTGCGCCAAAAACTCGCCCATCTTTTTCTGCGGCAACCCCGCTCCGTATGCAAACGTATTAGCCTTGATCGCCGCGGCAATCGCGTCGTCGAAATCCACTTGCGTGGTTTCACGGAAGCGCCGCTTGGTTAATGCGACGGCCAGCGGCGGTTGCGCGGCGATACTTTCGGCGATTTTGGTGGCGACATCGATGACTTCCTCACGCGACGAAAGCGTTGACAGCAGAGCCCAATCGTAGGCTTCCTGGCCGGTGATTAGTTTACCGGAGAGGGAAAGCTCGACGTTGCGGCCGCGCGGCAAATACTGACTCATGAAATAAGATCCGATAATGCTGGCAAGACCCGCGCGTACTTCGGGCTGACCGATGCGCATTTCGGCATAGCCGACCCGCGCATCGCACAGTAAACCGATCTGAAATCCCGCGCCGGCGGCGAGGCCGTTAAACGCGGCGACGATGGGTTTTTCGAAATCGCGAAATGCTTGGAACAATGCTCGTTGATGGGTGAGCCATGTCGTGACGTCTGCTTCGATAAACGTCGCCGCCTCTTGCAAATCCTGACCGGAGCTGAAGGCGCGCTCACCGGCGCCGGTAATGATTGCGGCGCGAACGTTGTTGTTACTCGCAAGCGCGCCGACTGCGTCGATCAACGCGTCGCGCATCGCAGCGTTAATAGCGTTCATCGCCGCCGGCCGATTGAGGGTGAGGCGGGCGATTCCGTTAGGAGAAATTTCCTTGAGCAGTATCGAGTCAGACATAATTTTAGCTAAGCGCGATGGCGCCCTGCGTATGGAGATTTTGTAAAGTGTTGGCGTCGTAGCCACATAACTCGCTGAGAATTTCAGCGGTGTGGGCGCCAAGTTTAGGCGGATAACTCAATGGTTCGGCGCCATCATACTTAAACGGATTGCCGAGAAAATTCAGCATCGCGCCGCTCATCGGATGCGGCAAGCTTTGCACCATTTGCCGAATCAGAGCCAGTGGTTGAGCGAGTGCGTCGGCGACATTGTTGACCGCACCGACGGGAACACGGGCACGCTGCAATCGATCGACCGCATCATTCGCGGAGAAACGGGCAAAGATTGCGGCGAGTTGTTGCGCCAGCGCTTCGACGTTTTTGATGCGCAGTTCGCCCGTGATGAAACGCGCATCGGCAGCTAGTTCCGGAGCGTCAATGGCTTTGCAAAGCGGTTGCCAGAATTGCTCTGTCGAGGCGGAAATCGCAACATACTTATGGTCCGCGCAGCGGAACGCCTCGCTCGGCGCGAGCGTGGCATGGCGCGTGCCCGTAGCTTGTGGAATGTCGCCCGACACAAAATAATTCTGCGCTTGCCAGGTCAACATCGCCAATTGACAGTCGAGCAGCGAGATTTGGATTTTCTTGCCGGTTCCGCTTTTGAGTGCGTGAATCAGCCCGGCAAGAATGCCATTGGCGAGATAAAGTCCGGCCGCAAGATCGGCCACCTGATAGCCGACCCGATTCGGTTTGCCAGCGGGTTCGCCGGTAATGCTCATTATTCCGCCGAGGGCTTGCGCAATGGTGTCGAACGAGGGTTGCGTTGCGTAAGGCGGCTCGTCGTGCAGGCCGATCAACTGGCCGACGACGATGCGCGGATTGATTTTTTCCAGCGCCGCAAAATCGATGCCGAGGCGCGCCGGTACGTCGGGCGCGAAGCCGTACATGACCACATCGGATTTGCGAACGAGATCGTAAAATACTTCGCGGCCTTGGGCGGATTTTAAATTAATGACGACACTTTTTTTACCGCGATTGATCGACAGAAAAAATGCCGAATCGCCTTCGAAATAATAGGGTGGATAAGCACGCGACTGATCGCCGTCCAGCGATTCGATCTTGATAATTTCCGCGCCTAATTCGGCGAGCACCTGGCTCGCAAACGGACCGCCTAATACCCAGGTGAGATCGAGCACGCGTATCGACGACAGCACCATATCCTCCATTGTTGTGTGCAGCGTATTGTAGAATAGGTTCGGTTACTACGGAGCATTTGTGTTCAACATTCCTATCATCGATATCATAGCGCTGCTATGGTTTTTTGTGTTTTGGGCTGGCTACACCGTTTACGCGCAACGCCGCGTCGGCAAGCGCAACAGCTTAGTCGTCACGATGCGGCGCTTTCGCCGCGAGTGGTTTTATCACATGCTGACGCGCGAAAATCGCATTGGCGATATTGCGGCGCTAAATAGTCTTTTTACCAACGCGACGTTTTTCGCCTCTACCTCAATCCTGGTTTTGGGCGGCCTAGTGGCATTGCTTGGCACCACCGAACGGGTGATGGACGTCGTGTCCGACCTGCCGTTTGCGCGCAAGGAAACGGAATTGGTTTGGCGCATAAAAATTATTCTGCTGATTTTGGTGTTCGTTTATGCGTTCTTTAAGTTCACCTGGTCGCAGCGGCAATTTAATTTTTGCACCATCTTGGTTGGCGCGGCGCCGCCGCCAACGTCGCAGCCGGAACAATACGCGACCTATATCGATATGATCACCAACGTCTGTAGTTTTGCCGCGGAGAACTTAAACGAAGGCTTGCGCGCCTTTTATTTTTCCATGGCCGTGCTGGCGTGGTTTCTGCATCCTTGGCTTATTTTTCCGGCGACTGCGGTAGTCGTATATATTTTGTATCAGCGCGAATTTCATTCGCGCACGCTGTATGCGCTACGCGGCGTTCAAGAAGGGTAATTGACGTTGTTGCAAAGGCGAGATTGCTTCGCAGAGTTTACCCTCGAGCATAGCGAAGGGCTCGCAATGACAACGACGGAAATAATAGAGAGGCAGGCTTAGTGCCGGATGGATACAGGGTAGCCACTCACGTCGGGCTTTTGGCTCCTGGCGATGCATAGCCTAAGAGCTAAGCGCTAAGCGCTGATTGCCTCTCAGGCCAGGTTCCCGCCCCTTCAAGAGGAAGGTTAGGGTGGGGATGGGTGTAAGACGCGATACTATTCCTGAAACGCCTCGTCGCGTTTTTTTCGAATATTCGGCAGGACGATCAACAACAACAACGCCGCTGCGACGATCAGCAATGACAAACTCAACGGCCGGCTGATAAACACGCTCCAATCGCCGCGCGCGGTGTTGACCGAACGGCGCAATTCTTCTTCCATCAGCGGACCTAAAACGAAGGCCAACAGCAATGGCGCCGGTTCACAATCGAGCTTGATAAAGACATAGCCGATTAGGCCAAACACGGCGGCGAGCACGACATCCATTACGCTGTTGTTCAAGCTGTAAACCCCGATGCAGCAGAACAACAAAATCGCCGGGTAAAGCAGACGATAGGGCGCTTTTAACAGGCGCTCCCAAATGCCGATCAGCGGCAGATTCAACAACACCAGCAAGATATTGCCGACCCACATGCTGGCGATCATGCCCCAGAATAACTCCGGGCGCTGGGTCATCACTTGCGGTCCCGGCTGAATGCCTTGAATAATCATCGCGCCGACCATCAGCGCCATCACCGGATTGGAAGGTATGCCAAGCGTTAACATCGGAATGAACGAGGTTTGTGCGGCGGCGTTGTTCGCCGCTTCCGGTCCGGCGACGCCTTGGATGGCGCCTTTGCCGAAATTCGAAGACGGCCCGGCCAAACGTTTTTCCAATGAATAGGAAGCGAACGATCCCAGCACAGCGGTGCCGCCCGGCAAGATTCCCAGGATCGCGCCGAGGCCGGTGCCACGCAGGATAGCTTTCCACGAGGCGCGCAGGTCGCTGCGTGTGGGCCACAGGCCGGTGACATTCGAGGTAAAGACTTCGCGCTTTGCAACGTTTTCCAAGCTGCGAATAATTTCTGCGATGCCAAACATGCCCATCGCAACAATCGCGAATCCGATGCCGTCCGACAAGTTCGGAATGCCGAACGTATAGCGTTGCGTGCCCGAGGTTACGTCGGTGCCGATAATGCCGAGCAATAGACCCAGCGCGATCATCGCGAGCGCTTTGATCAGCGAACCGTGGGCTAACACCACCGCCGCGACCAATCCCAGCACGTATAGCGAACAACGTTCCGGCGGACCGAATTTGAAGGCGAGGGCGGCGAGTGGCGGCGCGAATGCCGCGATCAGCAGCGTGCCGACACAGCCGGCGAAAAATGAGCCGATCGCGGCGATCGACAGCGCGGCGCCGGCGCGGCCCTGGCGCGCCATTTGATAGCCTTCCATCGCCGTTACAACCGACGATGCTTCACCCGGCATATTCACCAATATCGCCGAGGTCGAGCCTCCATATTGGGCGCCGTAGTAAATTCCGGCGAGCATGATCAGCGCCGATTCCGGCGGTAAGTTAAATGTTATCGGTAACAACATGGCAATAGTCGCGACCGGACCGATGCCGGGCAACACGCCGATCAATGTGCCGAGCGTGACGCCGAGAAAGCAATAGGCGAGATTCGTAAGTGTAAACGCGACGGTGAAACCAAGTTCGAGGTTAGCGAGTAAATCCATATCAGGACCAGGGCCAGATTTTGATCGGCAGGCCGAGGCCGTACACGAACAATCCCAACGCGACGGCGATTAGCGCGATAGTCAACGGGACTGATTCGCGCAGCCTTGATTCCTTGGTCGCTAAACAACCGATAGAAATTAATGCGATGGTGGCGAACACCAGTCCCGCCGGCTCGAGCAATCCGGCAAACGCCAAAATCGACGCGAGGATGAACGCCAGCGGACGAAAACCGATAGGTCCCAGGTGCGGGCCATCGATCCATAACGAGCGCAGCGCGATGGTTGCACCGAGAATCGTCAGCAGCCAGCCGAGCAGTGCGGGAAAATAGCCTGGACCCATCCGTGTCGCCGTGCCGAGCGAGTAGTCGCGCCCGATCACGAGGGAGATTAATCCGAGCGCAACGAAAATCAGGCCGGCGTAAAAATCTTTGGCGTGACGAATTTGAAGCACCAAGGGTAGTTCCTCAAGAGGTTTTTCTTGTCGGCATTCTCACGTGCCGGCGATGATCAGTCAACCATTGCGCCGGGCGAGCGGGCGCGAGCTTCGCGTTACGATAATCGGTGGCGCATTCGCATGATTAGTGCCTGAATTGTCGCATGGATACTGGGTGGCTCCGCCCCGCGTCGCTATTCCGCTGAATCTTTGCGCACGCCATTCCAAGGCAAAAACGTCGTATCGGACGACTGCCCCCAATAGCCGTGGAACGAGCGGTAATCCGAAGAAAACAAAATTCGCGCGAGACCCGTGCCGTACTTATCAGTCCACATACAGGTGACGGTGTATAGCCCTTCCAACTGGCAGTCGGAGAGATTGCCGGATTCAAGGCCGGTTTCGTCCTCAATAACGTAGGCGCCCTTCAGTTTCTTTCCGTCCTCAATAGTGAAGGTGGTCAGAATCGGATCCATGTTGTCGCCATTGAAGACTTGGCCTTCATAAGTCGCGATCACCGGTTGAGCTGGGGCATCACTTTGCGCGGTCGCGGCGCTCGCAAAAGTTGTTGCGACGATGAAACATACAAAACGCACAATCATACTCATGTTCACGCGCGGCTCCTTTAACAGTCTTGAATGATTAGTGCCAAATCGTAGCAGATTATTCCGATCGACTCGCGCTAAATGCCTAAACTGCCTGAAAGCGAAATCGGCGCTGCTTGAAACACCGCGTCCTGCCTGCCTCCCGGCAAGGGTATCGCCAGGAGGCAGTATCCGTATGCTTCCTGGCGTATCCTGTGAAATAAAGTCAGCGATGGCAATACGCTGAAAGTCGAAACCGGGAATTTAGTTTCTTTACGCGCACTCTGCCCGCCTTCGCGGGGAGGACAGTGACCAGTGGTCAGAAATAAAAAAAGGGCGCTACGCCGCGCCCTTTTTGTTTGACCTTACTAAAACTTAATGCACGGCTTTGAGTTTTGGTGAATCGTGGAACTGTTCTTCTTCCGTCGAGCCGGTGAGGGCGGTGACGGATGATCGGCCACCTTGAATCACGGTGGTGACGTCGTCGAAATAACCGGTGCCGACTTCGCGTTGATGTTTCACTGCGGTGAAGCCTTTGTCCGCGGCGGCAAATTCTTTTTGCTGTAGTTCGACGAAGGCAGTCATGTTGTCGCGTGCGTAGCCGTAGGCGAGTTCGAACATGCCGTAGTTGAGCGCATGGAAACCAGCCAGCGTGATGAACTGGAACTTGTAGCCCATGGCGCCGAGTTCTCGTTGAAATTTGGCGATAGTTGCGTCGTCCAAATTGCGTTTCCAGTTGAAGCTCGGCGAGCAGTTGTAGGACAGCAATTTGCCGGGGAATTTGGCGTGGATTGCATCGGCGAATCTCTTGGCGAACTCGAGATCCGGGGTGCCGGTTTCGCACCAAATCAAATCGGCGTAGGGCGCG
>JANNFT010000484.1:0-9370 GCA_031380185.1 Pseudomonadota bacterium | reverse complement strand
TTGGCATCGATGACGCGCTCGATAAAATAGGGCCGAATCTTGTAACCATTGTTCGCGAACACGCAATAGGCCGAGGCGACGGTCATCGGCGTCGCGTTGCCGGCGCCGAGCGCCATGGTGAGAAACGGTGGGTTGAGCTTGGGATCGAAACCGAATCGACTGGTCACATAGTCCTGCGCATATTGACCGCCGATGGATTGCATAATGCGAATCGAGACAGTATTTTTTGATTTAGCCAGTGCGGTGCGCAATCTTGTAGGTCCCGAGTACTTCTCGTCAAAATTTTTCGGTTCCCACATTTCCCCGCTAACATCACCCGGATCGATAGCTAGAGGCGCGTCATTGATGACGCTCGCCGGGGTGAAATTTTTCTCCAGCGCGGCGGAATAGACAAAGGGCTTGAAGCTTGACCCCGGTTGGCGCATTGCCTGCATGACGTGGTTAAATTTGTTGCTGTGAAAATCAAAGCCGCCGGCGAGCGCCCGAATCGAGCCGTCGCTTGGATTGACTGCAACCAATGCACCTTCTACGGCAGGCAGTTGCGCGATGGCGTAGCGATTCTGATCCGACTTGGCCACACGAATGATTGCGCCCGGTCGAATGCGCAAATTGGGCGCGGCATTAGAACTGAGCGCCACGGCGGCAAATTTGATGCCTTCACCTTGGAGTGTAATTGTGGCGCCATCCTTCAAATAAACATGAACGCTATTGCCCGACACTTGCGTCACCACGCCAGGGATCAGTCCGCCACTTAATTCTTTGTCGGTCAGAATTTCTTCTAAATGATTGTCGCCTTTGGTAGGCGCGGCGTCGATATCGGCGAAGCCCTCGGGTCCCCGATAGCCGTGGCGACTGTCGTACTCAAGTAGCCCTGCGCGCAAACTATCATTTGCCGCGAGCTGATCGTCTTTTCGGATGGTCGTGATGACTTTAAATCCGCTGTCGTAGGCGGTTTCGCCATGGGTCTCGAACATATATTGACGAACCATTTCGGCGACATAGTCCGAGGGTACCGGATAACTCTCGATCGATTGATGCAGGCGTGATGGCTGCTTAACGGCGGACTGATACTGTTCATCGCCTATGAATTTTAGGTCGTGCATCCGCCTTAACACGTATAGCGCGCGCTGGTTCGCGCATTTGAGATTGTTGACTGGATTGCATTTTGAGGGCGCTTTCGGCAAACCCGCTAAGGTGGCGACCTCACTTAGACTGAGTTGATCGAGGTGCTTGGCATAATAGATCTGGCCGGCCGCAGCAAAGCCGTATGCACGTTGGCCGAGAAAGATCTGGTTGATGTAGAGTTCAAGTATCTGATTCTTGTCCAAGTTACGTTCGATCTTGAACGCGAGAAGCATCTCGCTCAACTTGCGAGTGATGGTTTTTTCGCGCGTGAGAAAAAAGTTCCGCGCCACCTGCATCGTGATGGTGCTTGCGCCCTCGCGAGCGCCACCGGCAAATACGTTCGCCAACGCCGCCCGCACCACGCCGATATAGTCCACGCCCGAGTGTTGGTAGAAGCGATCATCCTCAGCGGCGAGGATCGCTTTTTTCATCAGATCTGGAACTGCCTCGATCTTCACGATCGCACGGCGCTCGTCGCCAAACTCGCCGATCAGTTGACCTTCCGCGGTGAATACCCGAAGCGGGATTCGCGGCTTGTAGTCAGTCAGCGCTTCCAAACCGGGCAGATTGGGGTAGAGCAGAGCAAGCGTTAACGCGACGACACCGACGGCCACCAGGCCAATGGTAAATAGGATCAGGAATGGATAAAGAATCCAGCGGAGATACACGGAACAGTGGTGGGGCTTTGTCTTTATACAGTCGAATTATACCGTCGTCCCGAAAATTTAAGTTATCTTTATAAAATTCTTTACAGTTGCGACACTTACTGATAGCATTTAACGTGAATTATTTAAAGTAACTCTATATGCTTAAGGAAAAAATTCTCTCCCAGATGGAATTCTTTAGTCCAAAGGCGCCACCTTTGGTCGGCGTGGACATCAGTTACTCCTCGATCAAGATGGTCGAACTGGCCTCCGCCGGAAAAGAAGGCTATCGGCTCGAGCGCTATGTCATTGAACCGCTACCGAAGGACGTGGTGACCGAGGGTAATATCGCCAACTTGGAAATTGCAGGTGAATCGCTGCGACGCGCCTGGCGGCGGCTCGGCACCCGCGTGAAACAGGTGGCAATGGCACTGCCGGCATCTTCGGTAATTACCAAGAAAGTAATCATTCCGTCGGCCGGTCGAGAAGAGGATATGGAAGTTCAAGTCGAAAGCGAAGCGAACCAGTACTTGCCGTTTGCTCTGGACGAAGTAAATCTTGATTTTCAAATACTTGGACCGGCTCCTACTGGGCCCGAAGAAGTCGAGGTTCTGATCGCAGCGTCGCGTAAGGAAAAAGTTGAAGATCGTGTAGCGGTTGCCGAATCGGCAGGATTGAAGCCGACGATCATGGATGTGGAATCGTATGCTGCGCAAGCAGCCATTGAACTAATAGAGCGCGAATTACCGGGCGAGGCCGGTGAGCGCATCATAGCCGCCGTTGATATTGGCGCCTCGACCATGCGTATTGCCATGTTAAAGGATGGCCAAGCGCTTTATGTTCGAGAGCAGCAAGTGGGCGGCAATCAATTAACGCAAGAAATTGCCCGCCATTTCAATATTGACCCGGAAGAAGCAGAGAAAGAGAAAAAATCTGGAAATTTGCCTGACGGTTACATGGCCGAGGTTCTACAGCCGTTCATGGAAAACCTATCCTTAGAAATTGCCCGTGCACTACAGTTTTTCTTCACGAGCACGCAATACAACAAAGTCGATCATATTCTCCTTGCTGGTGGCTGTGCCATGTTACCGGGTCTAGACGGTGTTGTTTTTTCGCGAACTCAGGTTAACACGATAGTTGCCAATCCGTTCTCACAAATGCAAGTTTCTTCAAAAGTAAGCAAGCGCCTACTTATGCAGGATGCACCGTCTTTACTGGTGGCATGTGGCCTAGCCTTGCGGAGGTTCGACATATGATTCGGATTAACCTTCTACCCCATCGTCAGGAGAAACGCGCCCAGCGCAAGAAGCAAATGGCTGTTGGCGCCGGTATTGCCGCCGGCGTCGGTCTCATGATCGGATTATTGGGGCATACTTATTTTTCAGGGCGTGTCGACACACAGCGCATTCGCAACGCGTATCTCGCTGAGGAAACGAAAAAGCTTGACGAACAGATTGAGAAAATCAAAGGGATCAAAGAACAAACTGCCGATTTGATGGCGCGCAAGCAGGTCGTCGAAAGTTTACAAACCAATCGCGCGGAATCCGTTCACCTTATGGATCAATTAGTGCGCCAACTTCCAGAGGGGATGTGGATCAAAACCGTCAAGCAAACTGGGCAGATAGTCAACATCATCGGATACGCCCAGACTAACGGTCGCGTTTCTACATTGATGCGCAATTTCGACGGTTCCCAGTGGCTTGAGAAACCGGAATTGGTGGAGATTAAGGCGGTCGCATTGAACAACCGTCCGATCAGCGAATTTAGTATGAATGTACGCGTCAAGCGCGCGCACCTGGAATCGTCCGATGACGGTGGCCAAAAGGGTGGAAAAAAGAAAAAGAAGGATAAGTCAGCATGAACAAATGGCTTGAACAACTCAAGGGGCTGAATCCGCAGGATCCGGGTAGTTGGCCTTGGCCGTTCAAATTGGCTGGTCTTTTAATGCTGACATTGGGCGTGGTCGCGGTCGCGTTTTGGTTTTTCTGGAAGCCGCAAATGGACGAACTTGCTGCTGCGGAAGCAGCCGAAATCCAACTTAAAGTGACGTTTATGGACAAAAAGAAATTGGCCGTAAACTTAGGGGCGTACGAGAAGCGTCTTGCAGACATCGAACAGAGTTTCGGGACGCTCCTTAAGCAGCTTCCGAAACGCAGTGAAATGGATGCTTTATTGACCGATATCAATCAAGCGGGATTGGCGCGTGGATTGCAATTCGAGTTATTTAAACCGTCGGCAACGGAAACGATAACTGAATACTATGCCGAGCTGCCGGTGACGATCAAAGTAACCGGCGATTTCCACAACTTGGGTCATTTCGCCAGTGACGTGTCCAAGTTGCCTCGAATCGTTTTACTTAATGATGTTGCGATTACTACCAGTACCGCCAAAGGTACCGAGGGCCAACTAGTGATGGATGCGGTGGCTAAAACCTATCGTTACCTGGACGACGACGAAATTGCCAACCAACTTAAGGCGAAAAAAGACAAAGAGAAGGTTAAGAAGGGAGAAAAGTCATGAGGCGGTTATTTTTACTTGGCTTAATTATTCCTCTTTTCGGTTGCAGCAGTGAGCCCAATCAAGATTTAAAGCAGTGGGTAAGTGATTCTGACCAACAGGTCACACAGAAAATTGAACCATTGCCCGAAGTCGTCCCGTATCAAGCATTTACTTATGCCGCCGAGGACTTGTTCGAGCCCTTCAAGCAGCGCAAACTTGTAGACCAGCAAAAGAAAGATAGCGCCAACCAAGGACCGGACCTGAATCGTCGCAAGGAGTTGTTAGAGACTTATCCGTTAGACCAACTGAAGTTCGTTGGGACATTGGAAAAGGCTAAAATCCACTATGCACTTATCCGCGCCGAGCAAACTGTTCACCGCGTTAAGGCCGGAAATTTTCTCGGCCAGAATTTTGGGCAGATCGTAGTAATCAATGAAACCGAAGTCACACTGAAAGAAAGCATTCAAGACAGTGAAGGCGAGTGGAAAGAAAGCGAAGCCGCGCTACAACTGATTGATGATTTGGAGAAAAAATAATGTTTAAAGCGCGCTGCGACCTACTTAAGTTTTTTCGGTTATTTATTGGTGCTGGATTATTTCTCTTGAATGGCGCTTGGGCGGCGAGCCCGGCGCCAACTGGCGAAAATGCGATTGAGAGTGTTACGGCGCAAAGTTTGCCTGGCGGTAAGGTTATCGTTAAGTTTACGATGAAGCAGAGTTTAGCGAATCCGCCTGGTACGTTTTCCGTCAATACACCGCCACGAATCGCGCTCGATTTTGCCGAAACCAGCAACGGTATGGGTAAGAGCGTAATGGAGTTGCGCGAGGGCGAACTGCGTAGCCTTAACATCGTTCAGTCCGGAAATCGTACTCGCGTCGTGATGAGTCTAAATAAATCGGTGCCGTATGAAACGAAAGTGGACGGCAAAACATTATTGGTTACGCTCAATGGCGGTGAGAAAATAACCACGGGTAGCGAGACCGCAACGAAATTTGCCGAAGCGGCGCCCGCCACGTCGGGGCATTCGGTTCGCGATGTGGATTTTCGGCGTGGGCAAAGTGGCGAGGGCCGGGTGGTCATTGATCTTTCCGATGCCACAACCGGTATCGACATCCGCCGTCAAGGCCGCAACCTCATAGTCGACTTTCAGGATGCCGGTCTGGCAAAAAATCTCGAGCGCCGTCTTGATGTGCGCGACTTTGGCACGCCGGTGAAATTTGTCGAGGCGCGGGCAATAGGCAACAATGTACGTATCAATATTGAACCCGAAGGATTGTGGGAACATTCGGCCTATCAGACCGATCGAAAGTTCATCGTTGAGGTAAAACGGCTAATCGAAGATCCGAACAGATTGGTTCAAGGATCGCAACCCGGTTACTCAGGCGAAAAGTTATCGCTGAATTTTCAAAACGTCGAAATTCGCTCCGTGCTTCAAGTGATTGCAGATTTCACGGGCTTGAACATTATTGCCAGCGATTCCGTGCAAGGCAACATCACTTTGCGATTGAAGGATGTGCCGTGGGATCAAGCGTTAGACATCATTTTGCAAAGCAAGGGCTTAAGCAAACGCAAAAATGGAAATGTTGTTTTGATCGCGCCCACCGACGAAGTCAACACCAAAGAAAAACTAGCGCTGGAGGCGAATCAACAAATTTCTGAATTGGAACAACTGCAGACCGAGAGTTTCCAACTAAGTTATCAAAAGGCCGAGGACTTAAAGAAATTGCTGTCAGACGAGAAGCAGCGCATTCTTTCAAAACGCGGCAGTGCCGTATTTGACGCCAGAACTAACACGTTGTTCGTGCAGGATACGGGTAGCCGCTTAGACGAATTGCGTAAGCTGATCGCCAAGATCGATGTGCCAGTTCGTCAAGTTATGATTGAGGCGCGAATTGTTATCGCTGACGACAAATGGAGCAAACAACTCGGATTTCGGTTTGGTGGAAGAGGCGGCTTTAACCGAAATAATACTAACTTAGGCGTCTCCAGCACGCTTAACCCCTCGTCCACAATCGCCGGCGGAGCGCTCACCGCAGCGAATGTAAGCGATACTCCAAACGTAAGCCTTCCGATTTCCGGCACCCCGACGGGATCGCTCGCATTCACACTGCTCAATATTGGCAGCGGCAACCTTATCGGATTTGAGCTGCAGGCCTTGGAGGCCGACAAGCGCGGAAAGGTCGTCTCTAGCCCTCGAGTTATTACTGCCGACAAACAAAAGGCCGTGATCGAACAAGGCACGGAAATTCCGTATCAAACATCTTCGGCAAATGGTGGGACGACAATTAGTTTCAAATCTGCGGTTTTAAGCCTTTCTGTAACGCCGCAGATTACCCCTGACGGCCGGGTAATAATGGATCTCGAAGTAAAGAAAGATGCCGTAGGCCAAGTATTTGCAGGGATACCGTCAATCGACACGAAGAAAGTTTTAACGCAGATTCTCGTAGATGACGGCGAAACTGCGGTGTTAGGTGGAATCTACGAACAAACCTCACGTGTCGATACAGAAAAGGTGCCATTCTTCGGTGACATACCGTTCCTGGGAAGGTTGTTTAAAAATGATTCGCGAGTTGACGACAAGATCGAATTGCTGGTTTTCATAACACCAAAGATCATTAAGGACACGTTATCGGCGCGATAGTTTGAATTGATCGAAGGCCGTTGCGCTGACCGCCAATATTCATGCGGCGTTTCGAGCATATCTTGATAGTGGGCAGTATCCATGCGGTTCCTCGCAGATGACCGTTTTGATTCGCATTGAGTCAAACACTTCCTAGATAATTCAGCATTTGTTATCCTTGCCAACCCGGCCGCCATCACTACGATCCGGCCGGTTTTATTTGGATAATGGCGTTAATGTCGTCTGGAAATTTATTTTTAATTGGGCTGATGGGTGCGGGCAAAACCACCGTCGGCAAACTGCTCGCCAAACATTTGGGTAAGCGCTTCATCGACGCCGACCATGAAATCGAGCGACGCACCGGCGTGAAGATCGCCGTAATTTTCGAGCTCGAAGGTGAGGAAGGTTTTCGCGCCCGTGAAGAAGTCGTCATTGGTGATTTCACGCTGCAAACGGACATTGTCCTCGCCACTGGCGGCGGGGCGATTTTGCGCGAAACCAATCGCCATGCATTGCGCACTCGCGGTACGGTGATTTACCTGCGCGCTAGCGCGGATGATCTGTGGCGGCGAACGCGAAACGACAAGAATCGCCCGCTGCTGCAAACGGAAAATCCGCGCGCCCGCTTACAAGAACTTCTCACCCAACGCGATTCACTCTATCGCGAAACCGCGCACCTAATCGCCGACACCGGCGAGCAGAATGTACAAAAGCTTGTCCGACATTTAGAGCAAGCACTCGCTCGGTTATAATCGCTTGGGTTAAGGAAACTTGCCCAACCCATGCGTACCCTCACTGTAAATATCAAAGACCAGCCTTACCCGATCCACATCGGCCCAGGGCTGCTTGAGCGGACGGATTTGATCGTGCCGCATCTAACCCAAAAACGTGTCGCCATCGTGACGAATACGACGATAGCCCCGCTGTATCTGAATCGCCTAAAAACGACGCTTGTTTCCGCAGGTATCGAAAGTATCGAAATCGTGCTACCGGATGGCGAGCAACACAAGAACTGGCAAACTCTGAACCAAATATTCGACCAGCTTATCGCCCAGCGATGTGAACGCAAGACGACGTTGATCGCCTTAGGTGGCGGGGTCGTCGGCGATATGACGGGCTTTGCTGCGGCAACCTACCTACGCGGCGTGCCCTACATTCAAATACCGACTACATTACTGGCGCAGGTGGACTCCGCTGTTGGAGGCAAGACCGCGATCAATCATCCGCAAGGGAAGAACATGGTCGGCGCGTTTTACCAGCCGAAGCTGGTGCTTGCCGACACGCAAACCCTAGATACATTGCCAAAACGAGAGTTTTCGGCAGGGATGGCGGAAGTGATCAAATACGGATTGATACGCGATCTGCCGTTTTTCGAATGGCTTGAAGTTAACATCGACAAGATCATGGCGCGCGACCGAGATGCTTTGATTCACGCAATCTACGAATCATGTCGCAACAAGGCGGAAGTTGTTGCGCAAGACGAAAGGGAAAACGGGATACGTGCAATTTTGAACCTAGGGCACACCTTTGGTCACGCGATCGAGACGGCTACCAATTACAACACCTGGTTACACGGAGAGGCGGTGTCGATGGGAACGGTGCTGGCAGCAGGACTGTCCCGACTACTCGGAAATTTGGAATATCGCGATGTCGAACGGATAACGAATTTACTCGTTAAAGCAGGCCTACCAACGGTCGTGCCGGAAATAGGGGTAGATACCTACCTGCGACTCATGGCATTCGACAAGAAAGTGACGAATAATAAGATTCATTTGGTAGTGCTCAACACGATCGGAGCTGGATATCTAACGGGCGATACAACACTCGAACTATTAACACGCGTCTTGGTAGAATCCTAGCAAAGACTGTCAGCGCGACTTGATTAACATCACCAAAACAAAAGCGCCGGGATTACGGGCGCTTTTGTTTCAACAAGTCGCAGAGTTTCTAGAACAGGTAGGGCGATGGCGGTAATTTACACGTGTCTGGAGGTTTACTATCGATCTCCAACGCCGGTAAGCGGAACCGCAACTCGCCAACTGTCTCGGTTCCCTGCACGAGGGTACTCGCTCGTATGCGGTCGATTACGTGAATTGCACTGGACTTAGGATAAGTCAGAGTAAATGAGGCAACGCCTTTAGTAGTTCCGTTATTACCTGTACCAGTCGTCACAGTGGCAGGTAAAACTCCGCCATCTGCGGGGGGTGCAGTAATTTTGTTGTCCTTTGTCGGCGATAAACTGGTCGCGAGGGCGCCATCATCATAGTATATGCGCGCGCCATCTTCGCTCGCGTCAAGTATGAAGTTCTCGTTCTTATCCTCGTTTGCGAAGGTACCGCGATCAACGCCATTGTCCAAATCAAAACCACATCCGTAGGGGACACCACCAGCAATCGACGAGCTCCAAGCGATTGGAAAAATACTTAACGATACAACAACGTCTGGTACACCTTGACCACTAGCATCGGAAACTGTCACTGAC
>JANNFT010000177.1:0-8085 GCA_031380185.1 Pseudomonadota bacterium | reverse complement strand
GCCGCGCGCGCGGCGCACCCTACGCCTGCTGCATCCTTCCATCGACATGCTGGTGGTGCGGCTGCCGCAGTCACTTCAATGGTGCGTGCGCTGGCTCAATCATTTGCTGGTGCTGGGGTCCATCCTGGTCAAGCTCAATGTCGATCCGGTGCATTTCGGCATCGTGCTGGTCACCAATCTGATCATTGCCGGCGTCACACCACCGGTGGGCCAGATGATGTTCATCAGTTCACAGGTGATGCGCGTGCCGATGGAGGACAACACGGTTGAAGTCATGCCCTTCCTGGGTGCGATGCTCGTCGTGCTGCTTGTGCTAACTCACTTTCCGCAGATCACGCTTTGGTTGCCGGACTGGGTTTACGGCAAGGCCGTCGTCTGATGCAGGCATGATGCAGTGAGATTTCGCGCTACTGTTTTGCGCCAGGTCGACCGACGGCTAACGCTGCGGCCAATAATTGACGAAGCCGTTTCGGTTCGGCATTTCCACTTTGGGTAGGGTCTCGGCATCCATCGTTGCGTCGTCGGCGATGATGCCGTTGAGCGACAGAATATATGCGCTGACAGCATAAACCTCGTCGTTCGATAGCGACATCGGACTATCCAGCGGCATCGCGCGTCGCACATAATCGAACAGTGTTGTCGCATAAGGCCAATAACTGCCAACGGTCTTAAGCGGCGATCTGGAAGCCAATGTACCGATGCCGCCAACCAGCGGGTCGGCCGGTTTGCCCGCGCCGTTTGCGCCGTGACAGGCGAGGCACTTCGCGGCGTAAACAGCGGCGCCTTGCTTCGTGGTCCCGCTGCCGGGCGGGAGGCCGCTGCCATTGGGTGGGATACTAATGTCCCAGGCTGCTATCTCATCCGCCGTGGCCGCTTGACCTAAAGCGGGCCCGGCGTGGCCGGGGCCACTCGTCAGCAACGTTGCGCCAGCGAAGCACAATGCTAGGTTCCTAAAGGTAGACATTGCGGATACTCCCTTCGGCGGTTATGTTCCAGGTCTGAATTGCGTTGCAGTGATAACGGTTGACGGGCGAGTAGTGAGCCGCCCAGTCTTTATGAGTTTCCTGCACACGACCTTTATCGTCGGTGGCGCGACTTTGCAGCAGCACGGGACCGCCGCTCCAGTCCCAAGGAATGCGAAAGCGGGTCAGACTCAGCGGCAGCACAGGCTCCTGCAACGCCGCCTCTGCCCAACTGGCTCCGCCGTCTGCCGACACCTCGACTTTGACGATCCGCCCCGCCCCCGACCAGGCCAGACCCGAGATCTCGTAGAAACCCGGCCCCTGCATGCTCATCCCGCCCGAGGGATGCGTAATCACCGATTTGACCCCCATTACAAAAGTGAACTGCCGCGCTTTGCCGTCCGGCATCAGATCGGTGTAGTGCGAGGTTTCGTCCCTGGTGTGGATGGGAGCATCAGTCACCTTGATACGGCGCAGCCATTTGACGCTCATGTTGCCTAGCCAGCCCGGCAACAGCAACCGCATCGGGTAGCCCTGTTCGGGGCGGATTGCCTCGCCGTTCTGATACAGCGCAATCAAGGCGTCGTCGAGTACTTTTTCCATGGGGATGCTGCGGCTCATCGACGCCGAGTCCGCACCCTCGGCGAGTACCCATTTGCCCTTGGGATCGACCCCTGCCTCCGCAAGCAGCATGGCCAATGGCACCCCCGTCCATTCACTGCACGAGACGAGCCCGTGGATCATGCCGCATGTCACCTGGGGCGGTTCCGGTAGGGTGTTACGGAAACTGTTACCTCCGCATTCGATGAAGCAAATCCGACTCGTCATCGGGTAGCGCGCCAATGCACTGACCGTGAAGAACAAAGGGCGCTTGACAAGGCCGTGGATCAGCAGTCGATGCTGCTTCGGATCAATCTCCGGTACGCCGTTGTGGTGGCGCTCGAAGTGCAGCCCATTCGGGGTGATCGTTCCATTTAGGGATTGCAGCGGCGTAAACGATGACCCGGTGCCCGGGGCGATCGCTCCGAAGGGCTGGCCAATACTGCGCTTCACGGATTCCTCGAACTTCGACGGCTCGCCGTAGGTGCGAAACGGCTGGCCCGGTATGAGCTGCCAAGGCAAGATCCCTGGCCCCAAAGTTTCGGTTGCCCGTACGGGGGAAGTGCCTGTGAGACCACCGGCGACGATTGCTCCCGTCAATGTCATAGCGTGCGTGAGAAAGGCTCGGCGATCGATCAGGCCGCCACCGGCCACCCGCTTCGATAGGATAGCGGCAGTTTGCTCTGCAGATTCACGTCGGTTTTGTTGCATCGCCCGCTCCCCGTGTGGATGTGGTCGTTTCGAAGTGGTTCGATATCATGACTGATCTCCTAATAATTAACCTGAACGGTTGCGCTGCTGCGAGAAAACATGAACCTTTATGACTGGGTACTCGATTCAGTTTGCGAGTCATGCTGAATCCGATCAAGTCCAGAATCTGGACTAGTGGAAATTGTCGATCGGCGTACACTGACATGTATGAAAGGGTACGGATCGTTCTGTCCGATCGCCAAGGCTGCGGAAATATTGGCCGAGCGTTGGACCTTGCTCGTGCTGCGCGACCTACTTGTGGGTTCCAGGCACTTCAACGATTTGCGTCGCGGCATGCCGCAGATTTCACCGACATTGCTCTCGAAGCGACTGAAGAGCTTGGAGGAGGCCGACATCATTGTTCGACGGCCTGGTTCTAACGGCCATGGCTGGGAATACCATCCAACCGCGGCTTGTCAGGAACTGCGCCCGATGATTGAGGCGATCGGCCACTGGGGGCAGCGCTGGGTCCGTAGCAAGCTGACTCGCGATGAGCTCAACCCCGGCATGTTGATGTGGTACATCCATCGGCACTTCGTGAAAGATCGTTTGCCACCACAGCGCATCGTGGTCTATATCGAAATCACGGATGTCAAGCGCATGAAACGCTGGTGGCTAGTCATTGAAAACTCCGAAGTTGATCTCTGTTTGGTAGACCCTGGCCATGAGATCGATATCAGCCTGGTCACGGATCTGCTCAGTCTGACGCAAATCTATATGGGCGACCTTTCGCTCAACAGTGCCCGGTCAACGGGCAAGATCAAAATTTTCGGACCCAGCGCACTGACTCGAAGCATGGCAAACTGGTTTGCGCGAAGCCGGTTCGCCAAAGACAATCCGCTCAGCCCAACTTAGACCTTCGAAATTCTCTCCCCCCGTGACCGAGCCCGGATTGATTTTCATCCCAGTGGCGTTGCCCGGCATCATCGCCCGTCGCTGATCTTAATAACATGCGCCTCATCGACGACAAGCGCGGGAAGTTGCTCTAAGAAGATCGATCCACAAAAACTGTAGATCGGTGTTACCGCCGGCTACTTAAGTTCCCAGTACATTCTTGATTTGAGCATTGCCCGGCTGGTGGGACGAAGTCCGCACAAGCGCGCGAACCGTACATCAGGGCGAGGATACATTTGCTGCGGATGCGTTCGGTGCATGCCCCGGCAACGAGGCTACCCACGATGTTGGCGAGGCCGATGAGCGCCAGCGGCCAACTCGCCACCGCCGGCGGCAGTCCGCAAAGGTTGACTGCGCCCGGCTGATGCGTAACGAGGAACGCAATATGGAATCCGCAAGTGAAGAAGCCGGCGTGCAGCAGCATATAACTGCGGTCGCGCATGGCGCTTCGCGCGGCCTGCGATGACCCGGACCGAATGGTGGAGGGGTTGTGCAAAACCGGCGCGGTCAGGCTCACCACACAGACCGGCGGTAGCCCCCCACCGTCATGAAGGCGAGCGACCACATCGCTCCCACCCAGCCGAGCATCTTGATCAGTGCTTTCGCGACTGGCGCGAATACGAATTGCCCGAACGATCCGCCGGCATTGATGATGCCGGGCGCCTGGCCGCGCTTGTCGGTCGCGACGCGCTGCGCTGCGATGCCGCGCCTATCAATACCGAAAAACCTCCGGCGCCGGAGCCCATCGCCGCAAGCAGTTCGAGCGAGACATTAAGACCAAATCCCGACGTCATTAACGGCGTCAATGCCGTGCCGATCGACAGCAGCAACAATCCACCGATCAGCACCTTGGCGGGACCGTAACGGTCCGCCACGGTGCCGGCCACCGGATGAATAACGCCCCACATCAATTGCGCGATGGCGAGCGCGAGGTCGATTGTGGTTATGCTCAGCCCGGTCGAGATGTTGAGCGGCGAAATGAACAGTCCGAGCGATAGGCGGACGCCCATCGTCACCATCAGGATTGCGGCCGCCGCAAGCGTGACAATCCAGGCGCTGCGTGCGCTGCCTTTGGAAAGATCCGCGTCCATGGCTATACGACCGGAAGGAGTGGGGAAGTCAGCGCGCCGGGATTGCCACCGGTGAGAATCGCCTCACTGCTGTTGCGATTCTTGCCGCATGCATCGCCGAAGACCGGTATCCATGCGGGTCGTGGGGTGGGGGCAAGACCATTTCCTGAAGCTATTTTATTGCAAAGATCACGCCGGCCAGCGGCGGCAGCGTGATTACCATCGAGCACGGCTGATCCATCCAAGGCTGATCGTTCGTCGCGACGCCCTCGCCGTTATTAACATTGGAACCCGAATAGAAAATGGAATCGCTGTTAAGCAATTCTCGATACACGCCTGCTTTTGGGACGCCGATGCGGTAGTTCTCACGCGGCACCGGCGTGAAGTTCAGCGCGACGATGACGAACGCGCCGTTGCGGCCGCGACGTATAAAACTGATGACGGACTGATCGGCGTCGTGGCAGTCGATCCACTGAAATCCCTCTACGGTGAAATCGAATTCGTGCAGCGCGCGATTGTCTATGTAGAGGCGATTGAGGTCCTTGGCGAGTTGCTTTACGCCGCGTTGGAAATCATATTCCAATAGATTCCAATCCAATTCGCGTTTCTCGGACCACTCGCGTCCCTGGCCGATTTCGTTGCCCATGAAGTTAAGTTTTTTTCCGGGAGCGGTGGCCTGATAGGTCAATAACAATCGCAGGTTGGCGAATTTCTGCCAGGCGTCGCCGGGCTTTTTTTCCAGCAGCGAACCTTTTCCGTGCACCACTTCATCATGGGAAAACGGCAGCACGAAATTTTCGCTATAGGCGTAGAGTTGGCCGAACGTGAGTTCGTGCTGGTGAAAGCGGCGATATATTGGCTCGCGCAAAAAGTAACGCAAGGTGTCATTCATCCAGCCCATGTTCCATTTCATCGAGAACCCCAATCCACCGAGATAAGTGGGACGCGATACGGCGGGCCAAGCGGTCGACTCTTCCGCCAAGGTCAACGCGCCGGGGAATTGGTCGTGCACCATGATGTTGAGCTCGCGCAGAAAATCGATCGCGTCCAAATTTTCCCGGCCGCCAAATTTGTTTGGCAGCCATTCGCCGGCTTTGCGCGAATAATCGAGATAAAGCATTGAGGCGACGGCGTCGACGCGCAAGCCGTCGATATGAAATTCCGCCAACCAATAGTGCGCGCTGGAAAGCAAGAAACTGCGCACTTCGCTGCGGCCATAATTGAAGATGTGCGTGCCCCAATCTTGGTGAAAGCCAAGACGCGGATCTTCGTGTTCGTAAAGCGCGGTGCCGTCGAAGCGCGCCAGCGCGAAATCGTCGGTCGGAAAATGTGCCGGCACCCAATCGAGGATGACGCCGATGTTCGCTTGGTGGCAGGTTTCGATGAAAAAACGTAGGTCATCGGGCAAGCCGAAGCGGCTGCTGGCGGCGAAATAGCCGGTGGTCTGATAACCCCACGATTCATCCAGGGGATGTTCGGAAATTGGCAGCAATTCGATGTGGGTATAGCCCATCTCCTGAACATAGGGAATGAGGTGCGTTGCAAGATCACGATAGGTGTAGCTGCGGCCGTCGTAATGTTTGCGCCACGACCCGACGTGAATTTCATAGATATTCAGCGGCGCATGCAGCCAATCCCAAGCGGCGCGTTGCTTGAGCCAGGCTTGATCCTTCCAGTGGTAGGGCTTCGCCGACCCGACTCGCGTTGCGGTGCTCGGCCGCATTTCAAAACTGTTTCCGTACGGGTCGCTCTTCACGAAAATCTGCCCCGAACGGTGATTCCGAATTTCAAATTTATACAGCGTGCCGGGGGCTAGACCGGGAATGAAAAGTTCCCACACGCCGCTGGCGCCGTGACTGCGCATGGGGTGGACGCGGCCATCCCAGCGATTGAACTCGCCGACGACGCTCACGCGTCCGGCATTCGGCGCCCACACGGCAAAGCGGACGCCATCGACGGCATCAATCGACATCGCGTGCGCGCCTAGGCTGCGATACGTTTGATGCAATTTCCCTGAATTAAACAGATAGAGATCGTCATGCGTTAACGTCGCAGGGAACGAGTAGGGATCGTGAAAAATGATTTTCACGCCACTTTCGTCTGCGCTGAAAACGCGATTCCCGACGGCGGGCAACTCGCCGTGCCACTCAAAAAACCCAGCCGGATGGACTCGCCGCAACAACTGCTCACCGGCCCCGACACGCAATGATACGCTCGAGGCATAGGGTCGAAATAGGCGCAATAAGGCACGCCCAGCGTTTGTTTGCGGCCCCAAAATTGAATGGGGATCATGGCTGCGTGCCGCCAAAATACTATCGAAATCAACAGAAAGGAACGTGGTCAATGGGCGGTTTGGAGAATTGCTAATATCGTTATAATACGCAGATCGGGCTGGATCGTCAGTAATGCTCTCGAAATCAAACCAAACATTGCGGAGTACCTATGGGCATCAGCGCGCAAGGTAAAATAGAACAACCCTCCGGCCGCTATGTCAGCCGGATGACAAAAAATACGTTCGCGATGATTCTCGCCGGTGGCCGCGGCAGCCGGCTCGGGCCGCTTACCGATTGGCGCGCCAAGCCCGCCGTGCCATTCGGCGGTAAATTTCGCATTATCGATTTCCCGCTTTCTAATTGCATCAACTCCGGCGTTCGCCGCATTGGTGTCGCCACGCAATATAAAGCCCATAGTTTGCTGCAACATCTGCAACGCGGCTGGAGTTTTTTGGCGGGGCAGTTTAAAGAGAGCATCGAGTTATTGCCGGCGCAGCAGCGTCAGGGAGAGAGTTGGTACAAGGGCACGGCAGACGCCGTGTTTCAGAATATCGACATCATTCGCAACTATGCGCCGGAGTATATTTTGATTCTGGCCGGCGACCATATTTACAAGATGGATTACGGCAAAATGATTGCCCAACACGTTCAACTGAATGCCGACATGACGGTCGCCTGTTTAGACGTGCCGCTTGCCGACGCCAAGGCATTCGGCGTGATGGCGATAAATGACGTGCAGCGGGTCGTCGAGTTCGCCGAGAAGCCGAACGATCCGGCGCATATTCCCGGTGATCCCACCCGAGCTTTGGCGAGCATGGGCATTTATGTGTTCAATGCCGCATTCCTTTACGAACAACTCAAACGCGATGCCGACGAACCGAAATCGAGCCACGATTTCGGCAAAGATATAATTCCGTATCTGGTCAATCGTTACCGTGTCTATGCTCACCGATTCAGCGACAGTTGCGTATGCGTAGAGGACAATCAGGTTCCGTATTGGCGCGATGTCGGGACGATCGATTCCTACTGGGAAGCGAATATGGAACTCTGCCGCGTCACGCCGGACTTGAACATGTACGATCGCGAATGGCCGATCTGGACCTACCAGGAACAATTGCCGCCGGCCAAGTTTGTGTTCGACGACGATACGCGTCGCGGTATGGCGGTGGACTCGCTGGTGTCTGGTGGCTGCATTATCAGCGGCGCCTCGATTCGACGTTCGCTTTTGTTTTCCGATGTGCGCGTCGGCAGCCACACGAAAATTGAAGACTCAGTCATCTTGCCCGACGTCCACATCGGCGAAAATGCGCACTTGAGCAAAGTCGTGATCGACAAAGGTGCGCGCGTTCCCGACGGTTTGAAAGCCGGTTTCGATAAAGTAAAAGATAAGAAAAGGTTTCATGTAACTGAAAAGGGTGTGACGCTGATTACCGCGGAAATGCTGGGCCAACAGGTTCATCACGTCAGGTGAATGGATGTGCCCTGGAGAGCCAATAGCGGCGCGGCTCTTAGGCAATTTACCAGTGGCGGAATCTC
>JANNFT010000441.1:0-2738 GCA_031380185.1 Pseudomonadota bacterium | reverse complement strand
CATACACGTTGGAATTGTCTTCAATGTTTCCACCCGGGTAGTATTTACGCATCCACGCCCGCCAATCTTTGAGCGCCGCGTCATTCGCCCATTGTTGATCCGTCGGATCTTTTTGATTGTCAATGGAAATGATGCCAATGGATTTTCCCGCTCCGGCGGGCAGCAACACCTCACTGACGGAGCCCGATACATAGCTGAGAAATTGCAGCGGCCGCCAACCGATGTCGTAGGCTTTGCGGATCGCTTGCGCGGCGCCTTTGGGAAATGCGAAGTTGACAAACGTATCGGCGCCCGCGCCGCGCAGCGAAATGATCTGTGAGTCCACGGTCGGATCCTGCAATTCATAGCTTTGCGCGCTGACGAGCATTTCTTTAGCTCGGGTACCCAAACCGTCGCGCAGACCCTTGACTATCTCCTTTCCGAAGTCGTCGTTGAGATGCAACACACCGATTTTCGCCTGCGGGTAATGCTGCAGAATGTAGGTCGCGTAAAGCTTGCCTTCGGTGTAGCTGGTCTGATGAAATCCCATCGTCCACGGATAGCGCTTCCAATCCCCAAACCTGGTGTCCCCGGCTGCAACAAAAAGCTGCGGAACTTTGCGTTGATTGAGATACTTCTGAATCGCCGCATTTGTCGGCGTTCCCTGGGGATTAAAGATCAGCAGCACGCGCTCATGCTCCACTAAACGACGAACGTGCTCTACGGTTTTCGCCGGATTGTATGCGTCGTCGAGACTGATGAACTTGATTTTACGGCCATTGATGCCGCCCTCGGCATTGATCTTCGCGAAGTAGGCGGCCTGCGCGCGAGCGATCGTCCCATAGGCCGAAGCCGGACCGCTGTAGGGCGCGGTGTTGCCGATCTTGATTTCAGTGTCGCTCGCGCCGGGGTCGTAGCGCTTTTGGGCAATTGCGTTTTGCGCAAGTATCAGCAAGACCACAAGAATCAAGAGCTTTCGCATACCGTCACCGCCCTGCATTGTGGTCAAGTAATTTCAGCACGATCTCGTTGAACTGATCGGGGGTGACGAAATGCGCGGCGTGCGGCGAACCATCAGCCGTGACGCGGGTAATGTTCGGCACGCACTCGGCAAACTTGTCGCCACAAAGGCGAAATACGGGTAGGCGAAGGCTGCCTTCGAACAGCAGTGTCGGCGCACGAATGTTGCGCGCATCGTCGAAAGTGAACGGGGAGTAATAGATATCAGAACATTTGAGTTCTGCTTTGAGCTCCGGCACATTGTCCAGCATGACGATGCGCATCTCCGGCGTTAGTCGCTGATAGTTTCCGGCGCCGAGAATACCGTCCACGAACAGTTGAATCGCTAGTTCGGCATCGCCAGCCGCCAAGGCCCGGGAGGCTGGCGCATCGACACTCTTAACATAATCGTCCAGCGCGGCCTTGCCACCGTCCAACTCCGGTAGCCACGGAAAGAAATCAGGCTCGTCCACAACCAAAGTTCGCGTAACGTCAGGATGCTTGCTCGCACATAGCGCGGCGATGGACGCTCCGGAAGACTGTCCCACAATGTGCGCTGGCCCGCACTCCAAGGTGCGAATGAACGCCGCCAAGTCGTTTGCGTGCAAACCTGTGGTGTAGTCGGAACCGTCGCCAGCCCAGACGTTGGGGTAATGGTAGCGTCGGCTATAAGAAATCACGCGATAGTTCGCGGAGAATGGCTCGAACTGGTATCCCCAAGTTCGATAGTCGCCGATTGAGCCGTGCACAAAGACTACCGGTTCGCCATGGCCAAATTCAAAATAGTGAAATTCGCTTCCGTTGGCCCGCGCGGTTTTGGTGGGCAGATCAAACGGCCGCTCGGGCAGTTGCTGGCCGGCGATCGCAAGCTGGTCCAGGAAGCCGCCGGTAACCAATCCCGGCATGCTGATATAAAGCCCTCGAATCTTTTCCCGTAATCGCTCCCGCATGTTTCCTCCCTATTGTGATGCGCCAAGGTCGGCGACGCGCTGGCGCAGCGCCTCTGTTCGAGGCGATGGACGTACTCCGAGCGTGACTGAGAGCGTGTCCCGGCAGCGGCGGTAAGTGGCGTAGGCCTCCGCTGTTTTGCCCTGCTTGAGATAACAGCTCATCAACTGGTAGTACAGATCCTCGCTCAACGGATCCGCTTCGAGGCCGCGCCGATAGACTTCTACCGCGCGCGCCCATGCATTGCGCTTTTCCTCTGCAGCACCGATCAGATTCACGCTACGTAGCAATTTGCCGCGCCAGCGTTCGCGCGCCGGAAGCATCCACGATTGCGGGGCTTCACCTTCGAAAGCCGCTCCTGCGTACAGTGCCCGCAATCGATCGCCCTGCGTTGCCCGCTCTGTTTCACTCATGGCTTCGATAGCGCTGCAAAAGCTTTCAAGTGCCCAAGCGTCCACCCAGCACAATTTCTCGTTCAGCCACAGCTTACCCTCCCGAACGAGTGCGCTTTCGTCGCTACGCAATAGTTTGCGCAGCCGGTGCAGCGCCATGCGCAACGCGCTTTCGCCGACATCGCCTTCGGAATCCGGCCAAAGTTCTTGCGCGAGGATGGTCTGACTTGCCCCGTGCCGGCCTTTTGCTACGAGCGCCTTGAGCAACTCCAACGGTTTCTTTTGTGCCTTGCTGTTGTGAACCGGTCCCCTTTCAACGGACGCCACGAAATGTAAAGGGCGTTGTCCACGGGCCGTAGACAACGCGGCATACATCATTGCGATGTTTCTTTCGTTTCCTGATTCATGTCAGCATGCCAG
>JANNFT010000168.1:0-37219 GCA_031380185.1 Pseudomonadota bacterium | reverse complement strand
ATTTTATTGGAACCATGATGTTGAATAGCCGAAGGAGCTGTCAACTGCCGTTTCTAGGTTTAACCCTTGGTTCGCGCGCGTTTCATGGCTTACGTAATTAAAACGGGTAAACCTCCGGCTTTGCCGTGGGACTCAAAGCGGTTTGGCCGATGCCACAGTCGCAATAGGCAGCGCGTGCTCGTTCCCTCCTCCTTGAAAAGGGGGAGGGCTAGGATAGGGGGGCGAGGCCTGGGTTACGCCTGCCGCCACGATGTACCCCATGGCGCTCGGCCACCGCGTCGCACGCTTCCCCCTCGGCGAGGAGGAGGGCGTTGCCCTTTGCCGTCCGAGGCGGCTGACGGTGCTATGGGCGCCTTTGCGGCGCTCGCCGAAGAAGCCTCCGGCTTTGCCGGAGGTCATTTAACTGCCGCGCGAAATAATATTTGGGGACTCTAAAAATAAAAAGACTGTCATTCCGAGGCGCAGAGTTCGAAGAATCTGCTTCTATTCGTTCGAGAAAACAGATTCTTCGCAGAGTTTAGACGTGAGTGTCGCAGAGTCCTCGGAACCACAATTATTCGTGGCGTCCCTATCTTAGCGCTTGACCGTCGGACTCATCAAATCCGAGCCGGTTTTCTTGGTTTGTTTCGCGACTTTCTTTTCTTTCGGCGACATTGCCGGTTGCTTCTTTGTTTCTTTGTTGCTTTGTCTTACTTTACTCATGATTCTGCTCCTCAGAATAGACCGGCAAATGCGCGGTACAATTCCAGTATAGCCCGACGGGTGAGTAACAAACAGACCTGCACGGGAATTCTTAATTTCTGTAAGCCTACTGTGGCGGAACGTGACACAATAGCGGTGTGATACGAGCGTAATTCAAAATCAAATAATTCCCCATAGAATTTTCGTACCGTTTCAACATTCATCACTTGTAAGAGGACACACATGGTTAATCGCACTCAGTTTTATATCGACGGCGCTTGGGTAGATCCGGTCACGCCGAAAAGCCGCGCCGTTATCAATCCCGCCACCGAACAGCCGATGTATGACATCGCGTTGGGTTCAGCCGCGGACGTAGATAAGGCCGTCGCGGCCGCGCGCCGCGCCTTCGAGACTTTTTCGCAAACATCGCGTGACGAGCGCGTTGCGCTACTCACGCGCATTGTCGAGGTTTACCAGTCGCGAGCGAAAGACCTCGGCGCAGCGATTTCCGACGAAATGGGTGCACCGCTTCCGTTCGCAGAAAAATTTCAAGTCGGCGCGGGGCTGGGTCATATCGTCGCTACTCTCGACATTTTGAAAAGCTACAATTTCGAAGAGCCGATTGGCGCCGCGATGGTGGTGCGCGAGCCGGTGGGCGTGGTGGGCATGATCACGCCGTGGAACTGGCCGCTGAATCAGATCGCCTGCAAAGTGGCGCCGGCATTGGCTGCGGGCTGCACGATGGTGCTGAAGCCGTCGGAATTCACGCCGTCGTCGGCGCTTATTTTTGCGGAAATTTTGCACCAGGCGGGCGTCCCGAAAGGCGTGTTTAATCTCATCAACGGCCTCGGTCAAGAGGTTGGCGCGGCGATGAGCAGCCATCCGGGCATCGATATGATTTCGTTTACCGGATCGACTCGTGCCGGCATCGACGTGGCGCAGCGTGCCGCGCCGACAGTCAAGCGCGTAAGCCAGGAGCTTGGCGGCAAATCGCCGAATATTATTCTCGAGGATGCGGACCTGCAGAAAGCCGTCACCGGCGGCGTGGCCCATGTATTCATGAATTCCGGCCAATCGTGCAACGCGCCGACGCGCATGCTGGTGCCGCATTCGAAGATGAACGAGGCCATCGCGCTTGCCAAAGGCGTAGCGGAAAGCACCAAGGCGGGCGATCCCCGAGCGGCCGACACCAAAATCGGGCCGGTGGTGTCGTCGATCCAATGGGACAAAATTCAAGCGTTGATCAAGAAGGGCATCGAGGAAGGCGCGACGTTGGTGACCGGCGGCCCCGGTCGTCCCGACGGCGTGGAAAAAGGTTATTACGTGCGACCAACGGTGTTTGCCAATGTCACGAATGACATGAGCATTGCGCGTGAAGAAATTTTCGGGCCGGTGATCTCGATTATGGGATTTAGCGACGAAGCCGAAGCCGTGAAGATCGCCAACGACACGCCGTATGGACTAGCGGGTTATGTGTCGGCCGGTTCCGTCGAGCGGGCGCGCAAAGTAGCGCGCCAGATTCGCGCCGGCAACATTAACTTAAACGGTGTGCCGAATGAGCGCACTGCGCCGTTCGGCGGTTACAAGCAATCGGGCAACGGTCGCGAGTGGGGTAAGTTCGGCCTCGATGAATATCTGGAAGTGAAAGCGATCGCCGGATTCGGCGCAGTTTAACGAGGAGCGATTGCGACAGGCACATGCTCTGACGTGTGCCTGTTAGCCTTAAGATTCCAGCATCGCTTTGTAACGCCGGCGCGCTTCTTCTTCCTTCACTACATCGTCGATCTCGCGCATGACACTTCGAATATCGGGCGCCGATTTGGGCCGCTCGAAATGACCGGTCAGTGTAACCTCAGGCGTCAACTCGCCGCTTTCGTACAGCTTCCAAATTTCTTTGCCGTAATCCGTGCGGCGTAGCTCTGGGGCGAATTGGCTGAAATAGGCCGTGAGATTCTCGACGTCGCGCTCCAGCATCGCGGCCGCGCTGTTGTTACCCGCAGCATCGACGGCCTGTGGCAGATCGATGATGACCGGCCCGTCGCGACCCACCAACACGTTGTATTCCGAAAGATCGCCATGGACAATTCCGGCGCAAAGCATGCGTACGACTTGCGACATCAAGAAGCCGTGATACTCGCGTGCCGTTTCCGGCGCGAGTTCGAGATCGTTGAGCCGTGGCGCCGCATTGCCATTGGCATCGTCGACCATTTCCATGATCAGCACGCCGTCAAGAAAATTGTACGGATGCGGCACGCGCACGCCAACTTCCGCGAGGCGGCGCAGCGCAGTCGCTTCGGCGTTTTGCCATAGCCCTTCCTGTTCTTTGCGGCCGAAGCGCGAACCTTTTTCCATCGCGCGGGCGCGGCGGCTATTTTTGACCTTGCGGCCTTCAGTGTATTTGGCCGCCTGGCGGAAACTGCGCTCGGTGGTGAGTTTGTAAACTTTCGCGCAGCGAATTTCTTCGCCGCAGCGCACGACGTACACCGTTGCTTCTTTGCCGCTCTTGAGTTGGCCGACGACCTCGTCGACGAGTCCTTCTTCGATCAGTAGTTCGAGACGTTTAGGAGTTTTCAGTGGCGCCTTAGGCGCGGCCGCCGCGCAAGTGGAATGGAAGGGCGGATTCTAAAGCATTTGCATGCGCTCGGCTATTTCATGCAGCCTCCGCCAATCGCGGTTTCGCATCGTATGCCCGGAGATGCAGTATCCATGCGGTTTGGCCCCAGGCCAGCCGGAACAAGCAGGCGCGAATGCGGCCCTGCCTCTAGTCCCTAGCGCCCAATCCCGAACAACCGCGACTTGACGGTCGAATAGCCTTACTTTAAAGTAAGGTAACCACCTGGAGAATTCGATGATTACCGTCACCATTACCGCAAAAGGTCAGATCACCATACCGGCCGAGATTCGTGAGGCGCTTAAGCTGGACGCGGGGGACCGCATCGTATTTGAAGAGACGGCGCCGGGTTGCTATGCCTTCAAACCTGCGCGGAAGGTAGACGTCAAGGTGTTGAAGGGCATGTTCGGTAAGCCCAGGAGAGTGGTGGCTATCGATGCAATGAACGCGATCATCGCCAAGCGTGGCGCAGCCGCAAAATGATCGGGCTGGACACGAATGTGCTGGTTCGCTACATCATGCAAGATGACTTGAAACAAGCCAAGCAGGCAACCACGCTCATTGAAAGCCTGTCTGAAGATTCGCCTGGATTTATCTCGCTAGTGTCCGTCGTGGAGCTCAGTTGGGTGTTGGAATCGGCGTTCGAATTGTCGCGAAGCCAAGTCGTCGAAGCCTTTCAGAATCTTATGGCGGTAGATGCGTTCAAGATCGAACGTGTTTCGGTCGTGGCGAGCGCAGTGCGAGCTTACAACGAAGGTAAAGCAGATTTTGCGGATTACCTGATTGAGCGTTCGTCTGTTCAGGCAGGATGCGATCGCACGATGACGTTCGACAAGGAAGCCGCCAAGACGGGTGGGATGGTTCTGGTTCCATAGATTCGCCTAAGCCGCAGCAGCACGCGCGCGCGACCAGACGCGCGGTCGCTTCGGTGGCCTTAGCGGCCTGGCGGAAAATAGATGTTGTTCGCGTCACGTAATTCCTACCACAATCGCCATACATCTATGCCAAATTGCCGACGTCGCAAAAGCCTTGACGCGGCTGCAAACCACGCTTTTGCACCATCGAAGTCATCGTATTTTAGTTGTCATTTTTAGAACCGGGGGCGTTAGTGCGGATCGCAATATTACCGTGCTAAGATTTGCCGGTGGATCAACCGACTGACGACCCGGATACGGAGACCAACATGAAAATCAACGGAAATTCAGCCTTGTCACGCCTACTTGCCGCTTTGCTATGGGGCGCGGCTTCCGCCAGCTACGGCGTGACCATTACGGAAACCGACCTAACCACCGCGAATAGCCAGCCGCTCGGCGTGACAAGCAGTTCAGATGGCGCGATTTGGATTACGCAAGAGGGCGGGAGCAAGATTGGGCGTGTCGATCCCGCGACCGGCGTCGTGACTAACGAATATCCCACACTTACCGCAAACGCGGGTCCGACTGGCATCACGAGCCTCGATAATTTTGTTTGGTTTACCGAGCAGAGAGAAAATCGTATCGGACGAATTCACATCGTTACCCGTGTGCTCGAGGAATTTCCCACTAATTTGATCGGCGCCTTACCGAACGCGATTGCGGCTGGGGCGAATGGGTCTCTCTATTTCACCGATAAAGGAACCGGCAAGCTTGGCCGCGTTGATGCTTTATCTGGCGGGGTGACCGAGATACCGGGCATTACGCTAAGCAGCGCTGCGGGTATTGTAAAAGGCCCCGGCGACAATATGTGGATCACGGAAAGTGGCAGCGATCGCATCAGCCGGTTCGATCCGATAACGGAACTGCTGACACGTTTCCAGCTTGCCACGGGGTCGCAGCCGACCGGAATTACCGTAGGGCCGGATAATTTCATTTGGTTCACCATGCCGGGGCGCAACCGGATCGCTAAGATTGATCCGAACAACAACACGATCACGGAATATTCTTCCGGCGTCACGACCGACAGCCGGCCAAACTACATCACAACCGGGTCCGATGGCAATCTTTGGTACACCACCCAAGGCGGCGGACGCATCGCGCGTGTCACCAGCAGCGGTGGGATTAACGAATTCACTGCCGGTATCACGGCCGGCGCTGAGTTGCGTGGCATTGCCGCAGACACCGCAACATCAGCGCTGTTCTACGTCTCGGCCGCGAATAAGGTAGGCAAGGTTACAAATCTCAACGAAATTCCCGCGACGTTTCGTTTTGAATTCGACCCGTTCAAGGTGAGCGAGGACTGCCGGGAAGCGCTGATTACCGTCATTCGCGGCGGCGACGCAAGCGCGGCGCTATCGGTTGATTTTGCGACCAGCGACTTGACAGCGAAGGTCAGCGACGACGACTATGAGCCCGCGTCGGGCACATTGAATTTCGGAGTCGGCGTCACATCGCAATCGTTTACGATTAAGATCGGGTCGGGTGGCGGTGTCGAAGATGTGGAGGATGTTCGTTTATCGTTGCTCAACGCAACCGGCAGCGCGGAGATTTCAACGCCCAGCGCGATACTGCAAATTTTCGACGGCACGCGAATCGACGACGAAGGATTCGGCAACTCCTGCGATAGCGTCAAGCTTGGCGGTTGCACGTTGAAAAAACATAAAGGTTTCGATCCGACACTGCCGCTGTTGTTGCTTTTAGCGGGTGGCGCTTTGCTTAGGCACCGAATAGTGAGCAAGCGAAAGTTCGAGTAGCGCGCCTTAGTGCCTGTAGAGCCGCTACCAGAGCCAATCTACAGGCACTTTAAAACTGCAATGGCTTGGCGTAACCGCTCAGTTCCAAATAGCCGCGGCCGATAATTTTGCCATTGACCAGCGCGTGGACTGCGCCTTCCCAATAGACTGCCCGCACGGCGTCGCCCGAGTCGAACTCTTGATCGTCGAGCAGTGGTTGTAATTCGATCAAATGATCGCCGGCGCGAACGCGGCACGCTACCGGATACGCCGCGCCGGTTCGCGGCGAACGCCAATGCCTGAGCGGATAAAACGAAATATCGTCGGGACGCAGAACCTTGATTTTGCCGTTGTTATCACGAAGCGTGCCACCGGCCCAAAGTGTGTTGCCAGATTTTTCGCGCATGCGAAACGCCATCAATGCGCTACCGTCGTCGAAGTTGATGCCGCTCCAATCCCAGCCCACGGCGCGTGCATCCATGTACGCGCTGGACCACTCATGATCGAGCCATGCTTTGCCGGTTATCGGTCGCGAATTGCCGCGGTGAGTTAGCAATCCGGTAACCCTCATTTGCGGGATGCTGTAGTAATAGCTTGCCGCAAGTGGGTTCGGCGATTTCTGGCTATAGCCGCGCTCGCCGTTAAGCATCGGCGCAGTGTCGGCCTCAAATTGAAAATCAAACGCGAATTGTGGCGCGCGAATCTTGGCAAGGTAGCGATTGCCATTTTGTTGCAGTGACCAGTCCTGAATCCATACGTGGGTCGCGCCGGTTTTCGCCTCCGCCAGGCCCAGGCCGGCGCGCGCGGTGCGTTGCGCGTGCAATAGTTTTCCTTCCGCTGGGTCGCTGAGCGCGACGTGGGCGAACAGGATTTGTCGCGGCGAAAATTTGCTTGGGTTGTACGTCGCGACGTTGGCGGGCCGCGCACGAAAAAACGTGATCTGAAATCCCCGTTCGTGTTTATCGTCGCCCGTTAGCCAACCGGTAACGTACCACCACTCGGTGCGAAATTCGGGATGGCTGCCGCCATCGCGCGGGAATTGCAGCGCGAATCCCGGCGTCACATCTGGGTAGGCATTTTTCTCGCCGGCGGTGGCCCAGGCCGTTAACGCGATCGCGACGATCAGCACGAGAAATTTCCGCATCACCAATCTTCTCGCACGGATAACACGACGTCGCGGCCCATGGCGTGTCGCGCACTGAGCCATGCTGTGGCTGCCGTCGCCGCGACTATTCCAACAAAAAGCGATGCAAGCAAAAACCATGGCACATGCACATCCATGCTCCAATGGAACGATTGGCGCGTCACCACATGAATCAGAATCAAGCTAATAAAAACGCCGCCGATGCCGCCGGACAATGCTCCAAGAACGCCTATCCATGCGCCTTCCAGGCCAAGCGAACGGGCGATTTGGCCGCGCGTTAGGCCGATATGGCGCAGCATGCCGAATTCCTTGCGGCGATTTAACAGCGAACTACTGAAACTGGCGCTCACGCCAAACAGTGCAATCAAAAGCGTCATGAGTTCCAGCGCGTAGGTCACATAAAAACTGCGATCAAAAATTTTAAGGCTGAGTTTTCGGACTTCGGCGGATGTGGTGAAATCCAATTGCTCGTGTTGCGGGATGGAACGTTTCAATGACTCGATCACATCCGTGTCACGAACGCCGGCTTTGAGAAACAGTCCGGCATCGTTCGCGCGCCGATCACCGGTCAGGCGAATGTAGTCGTCGCGTTCAATCAACAACGCGCCAAATTGCCGCGCGTAGTCGCGCCATACGCCGACGACAGTGAATGGCGCTAGCGACCCCGCGATCGGAATGGCTATTTTTTCGCCGACGTCAAATCCGTGCAAATCGCGCACCGCTTCAGAAATCCAAATCGGCGGCGGATCGTTTGCTTGGCGTTGATACTGTCGGCCTACCAACGGCAGAGCTTGATGGCGTGTAAGCGTCGCTACCGAGCGCGCGATCAGCGCGACGGAAGGTTGCTTTGGGCTAAGTTCGATACTTTGAAAGCGAACAAAACCGACTTCTTCAACGCCGAAGGCGCTCGCAACGGCGTGTTGCGAATCGTCATCGAAAAAACTCGATTCTCCCGCTTGGCCCGAGCGCACATAAATATCTGCTGGCAGAACCGCGTCGAGCCAAGCGACGACCGAGCCGCGAAATGAATACACCATGATGCCCATCGCGACGATCAAACTGAAGCTGACGAACAACGCCGCTACACTCATGGCAACCTGACCGTAGGCGTTGCGCAGATGCTCGGCGGCGAGATGTCCGGTAATGTTTGCGGTGTTGGGCAAGCGAGAAAAAAAATGTTGCGCAAGCGTCGGAAGCAGCAGCAAAACGCCCGCGAGGATTAACGCAATGGCGAGGTAGCCGCCGATCGGCAAGTTGGTTTTAATGGGCAAGTTTAGCGCGACGACTGCGAGCCCCAAGCAGGTAAAACCGTGGCTGGGCCGCGCCCAACTGCGGAGCGGCAATTCCTGACTTCCTGCGCGCAGCGCCGGCGCCGGTGGCGTGACGGCCGCCTCCAGCGCGGGAACCAATGTACCCGTCAACGAGACGACGACGCCGAGCAAAAGAAATGCAACGATCGGCGCGGCATTTAAATGCAGCGTCGGCGTCACGCCGGGAAAATAACCCGCGCCAAGATCGGCGCCGACCGTGCGTAGTGTAAATCCGGCCAGAACATAGCCAAGAGCCAAGCCCAGCGCAGCTCCGCAGGCGCCGATGGCCGCGCCTTCGAGCAGCAAATACGCGATCAGCCGCTGCCGTGACAGGCCCAACACACGCATTAACGCAAATTGCGGGCGGCGCCGAATGACCGCCAAAGCCTGTGTCGAGAACACCAGAAACACGCCGGTGAAAAGCGCGACAAGCGCAAGGATCATCATGTTCACGCGATAGGCCTTGGATAAGTCGGCACTGCTCTTTGCCGTGATCTCGGGGCTTTCGATCGATACCCCGGCAGGAAGCATGGCGCCGATTGTGTCGCGCAATGCCGCGCCGGTCGCACTAGGGCGCAAGCGCGTTTCGATGCGTGAGACGACACCGAGCCGGTCGAATCGGAATTGGATATTGGCGATATCCATCAGCGCGAAAGCCTCGTGATTGTCGCGTTTTTGTAACACATCGACGACCGTGAGATCGACGCCGCTCAGGCCAATTTGTACGCGAACGGTCCCACCTGTTTGTAGGTTAAGAGCGGTGGCCGCGGCGGCGCTCAGGAGGATCGTGTCTGGCGCAAACAGTTGCGCTGCGGCGTTCGCTTTGCGAGGTAACCAGTCGGGATGAATTTCCGCGGTGCGAAATAAATCTACACCTAGAATCTTGAGAAATTCTTTGCGGCCCGCCAACGTCGCACGGACTTCGACCACGGGACTGGCGGACGCGACCTGCGGCAACATCGCGATAGACGGATAAATGGTTTCGCTGAAACCGGCGCGCGCTCCCTCGATGACGAAGTCCGCGGCGCCGCTGAGTTGTCGAACCGCGCTGGCGAATTCGTCGACGGCCACCCGATTAACCAGATAGACCGCGAAGCCGAGCGCGACACCGGCGGCGATGGCGATGATGCTGGCGAACACGCGGCCGTGACGAAATGGATTGGGAATTGTCGCGCGCCAGGACAATATGGCATTGGCGGCGCTCAGAATGCACCGTCCTTTAAAACTAGAATGCGATCTGTCGTTTGCGCCGCGGCGAGTGAATGGGTCACCAGTATGCCCATGGCGCCGCGCTCCTTGATTTGTTGGCGTAGTAAATTTAAAACAATCTCCGCGTTGCGGCTGTCGAGGTTGCCGGTTGGTTCGTCGGCGAGCACAAGTTTCGGTTGGTGAATGAGAGCGCGGGCAATCGCCGCCCGTTGCAATTCGCCGCCGGATAACTCGCGCGGCAAGCTCGCTTCGCGCCCGGCGAGTCCGAGCGAACGCAGCATGGCGCGCGCTTTTTCGTCGCGATCCAGAATCGATGCCCCGGCGATAGCAAGCGGTAGCGCGACGTTATGCAAAATGCTGAGATGCGGCAGGAGATGAAATGCCTGAAATACAAAACCGATGCTGTTGGCGCGGACTTTCGTTCTTAAATCATCGTCGAGGGCGGTAAGATTTTGGCCATCGATTGCAACGGCGCCGGAATCCGGAATATCCAAACCGGCGATTAAGTTTAGCAACGTCGATTTCCCGCTGCCCGATTCGCCCATGATCGCGACGTATTCGCCGGCGCCGACGCTGAAGGAAACGTCGTCGAGAATGGCTTTTTTGCCGTAGGATTTCTTGATATCGGTTAGTTTGAGCATGCCGCGAGATGGTAGCAGATTGTGTGCGGGCACTCGGGTAAAATGGGGCATGAACAGTTGATGCAAGATGCCAAACGCCCCCGAAACCCCAGCGACAAAAGTGTTACGCCGACATAATGTGGCGTTTTCCGATCACCTGTACGACTACCAAGAACACGGCGGCACAAAAGTATCGAGCCGCGAACTAGGCGTGGAAGAATACGCCGTGGTCAAAACTTTGATGATGGAAGACGACAGCGCAAAACCCCTGATCGTACTGATGCACGGCACGCATAAAGTATCGACCAAGGAACTGGCGCGCGCGATCGGCGTCAAACGAGTCGAACCATGCAAGCCGGAAATCGCACAGAAACATTCTGGCTATAGGGTGGGTGGAACATCGCCATTCGGCACAAAAAAGTCCCTGCCGGTCTACATGGAAAAGACCATACTCGATTTGCCGCAAATCTACATCAATGGCGGCAGGCGCGGCTATCTCGTCGGCATCGCGCCACAAGAAGTCGTGCGCATTTTGCAACCAATCTTAGTTGAAGTGGGGCAATCACAATCATGAAAGTTATTTCTGTCAATCGCGCGCAAGTCGAAGAAATTACCTATCGCGGCAAACAAGTAAAAACCGGCATCTTCAAGATTCCGGCGATGAACGCGGTGCGCGTGACGAAGTCCGGCTTGGAATCCGATGTACAGGTCGACAAAGCGGTTCACGGCGGATTCGACAAAGCGGTGTACGCCTATCCGATCGAACATTACGCCGCGTGGCGCACGGCGCTGGGTGCGGGTGTGTTGGAACGCTTTGGTTATGGCGCGTTCGGCGAAAATCTAACCATCGAAGGTTTACTTGAACACGAAATATGCGTTGGCGACGAACTAAAGATCGGCAGCGCAAATTTCATGGTGCAAGCACCGCGCATCGCCTGTTACAAGCTAGCGGCTAAACTCGGCATCGGCGACATGCCGCGCCGATTCGGCGAGGCCGGGAAGCCGGGATTTTATTTGCGCGTGGTGGAGGAGGGCGAGGTCAAGGCCGGTGACGACATCGCCATCACATCGCGGGCGGACGACGCCATCAGCGTCGCGGATTTGAATCGCTTGCTCACCACCGATCCGCATAACTATGAATTGCTGGAGGCGGCGCTGGCTACTTTCGAGTTGCCGAAGGATCAGCGTGATTATTTGGTTTCGACGCAGGGCGTGTAACGCAGCAAATCATGTCGGGAGTCAAAGGCCAAATGGATTCCCGCCTTCGCGGGAATGACACATAAGGATTTTTCGAGGTATCGCCAGAGGCCGCATGGTTACAACGCCTTCAGCCATGCTATTCCGGAGCAAGGCTATATATTCCCGGCCCTGGCGCCCGGTCGGACTTATTGAAACTTCCTTAGCAAATTTTAAGGGGCCAGGCACGCGTTGCTGTTGAAAATATATTGATTCTGATCACTTTAAAACTTGCAAAAAAAAAGTAAAAAAGGCCCCGGCGTCGCGCCGGGGCCGGACGATTGATGCGCCAGGCATTAGCCGGGCTTGATTTCGATCCTGCGCGGCCTGGCTTGTTCGACCTTGGGCACATACAGCTTGAGCACGCCGTCCTTCAGGGCGGCAGCGATCTTCGCCGTATCCAACTCGCGGCTCAGGGTAAAGCTGCGTTTGTATTGCACTGCGCGGATCTCCGCATAGACCGGCTCAATATTCTGGGACTCGCCCAGGCTGACGGGAGCCTCGATGGTCAAGGTATCGCCGTCCACCCGGATCGCAAGGTTTTCCTTTGCCACGCCCGGCAAATCGGCGGTTACCGTGATGCTCACCTCGTCCTCAATTACGTCCACCGGCGGAATGAGCGCCGTTACCTCGGCGCCGGGCGCCTCACGTTTGACGATGTCTTGCTTCGTATCGATGATTAAAACTCCTATCGATTGAAATCCAATTTAGTTCACTTCCTTCACTTCGATTCGACGCAGTTTGGAAGATTCCTGCTTGGGAATGGCAATATGCAGCACGCCGTTCCGATACACGGCATCCACCCGCGCCGGATAGCGATTTTTTTACCTTGGATGGGGGTGAAATTCATGGACTATTTCCACATTCTGGGGGGCGATGCGCGGCGCGACGGCGGAGGAGATCAAGCGCGCCTTCCGCAGGCTCGGGGGCCAAGGCCAAGCCGCGTTCTATTCCGTGGACCGCCGAGCAGTTGAAACCATGGGTCGCCAATCCCATAATCAATATTGTTATATTTCGACGCAGGAGCAAAACATGGACCCACTCAAGCACCTTCGGTCACAACTGCAGCAGGGAGTTGTACGCGCCTGGGAGAGCCTCACGGAGGGTTGGCACGAGGTACTGAGCCGGAGCAGCGGCGCGCTTACCCATTTCACCGCGCCGGCAAAGAGCAAGGGCGAACCGGAATCCCAGCAAGACTTTCCGCATTGGGCGCTGCTCGCCGGAGAAACGTGGGAAACCGCCCAGTCTGTCATCATCCGCGTGGAAGTCCCGGGAATGAACAAAAACGACCTTGATATCTCAGTGCAGAAAAACTTTCTGTCTATCCGCGGCGAAAAACGCTCCGAGGGGGAGCATAGCGGCCGACTGTACCACCTAATGGAACGCGCCTACGGGCGCTTCGAGCGGACCTTCCCCTTGCCGCACGACATCGACCGCGAGCGCGTCGAAGTAAGCTATCAGAACGGTGTCATCACAGTGATCCTGCCGAAGGCGGACGCGATCCCGCCGCGCCATCTAATCGTTCCGTAGCGATAACCCGGCCGCAGAAATCGCAACCGGACTTGGCGCGACCTTGTTGCTGCAATTAAAGCAGCGCTTTCCCGACCTCGATATCCTGGTATTGGAACGTCGCGCCCATCCCGTGCCTGCGGCAGCCCACAAGGTCGGCGAATCGTATAGTGCGCACCGCGACTGACCACGGCACGTCAACGCCGACCACTGTTGCCGATTTGGCGCCGGACAACAACCCCGGACGAAGGAAGGATCGGTTAGCCTGTGGGACTTATTGAAACTTCCTTAGCAAATTTTAAGGGGCCAGGCACGCCTTGTTGTTGTAAATATATCGATCCTGGCCGCCGTAATCCTGTGACGATCAGTCAGGCGGTCGCAGGTCGGTGCGCAAGCACGAACAGCCGCTTCGCTCGGACAAGGATCTGGCCGTTTGCGTCCAGGGGATGCTGTTCAACGTATCGGTCGGCGACCTGGTCCAAGAACAAATCCCGATGCTCCGGCAGCAACCGGGAGGTGTAGGGATGCGCCACGTTACGCCAGAACCCCACAAAGCTTTGGCGGTTGGGGTAAATGATCTCTCTCTCAATCATCTTTACTTCGTCGGCAATGAATCCCGCTCGTTTCAGCAATGCTCGATACTCGTCCGCGTCGTACTGCGCGAACTCGAGACTAAAATCCTGAAAGCATGAACGCCAGAGGCGATCTTGGGCCAATCCATTGCACGCGGCGAGTACCGCTGCATAGTTCCCTTTTTCACTCATCTGCATGCAAAGACAGCCCTGCGGTCGCAAAGCGCGAACAAGCCCTTCCAATAGAGGGCCGTGATCTACGACCCAATGTAATGCCAAATTGGAAAACACGACTGAGAACTCGGACACAAATCTGAGGGCGGTCGCGTCGCCAACCTCAAAGCATAAGTTCGGATAGCACCGCTGCGGGAACTTCTCACTTGCAAATCGAATCATCTCTGCTGAAAGATCGACCCCGAGAACGTTACCTAACGGTACGCGCGCAGCTATCGCCGCCGTATGCCGACCGTCGCCACAACCAATATCGATTACGACGTCATCGGGCTTCAGGTCTAACCGCGCGAGCAGCTCTTCCGCCGCGCGCGTTTGGGGCTCAGAATGGCGCGCGTATTCCGACGGATTCCACTCGTACCGGATGCTCATTCAATGTCCGCTACTGGGGGTCGATCTTGGCCGCTTTAACGTACTGGCGCCAACGCTCGATCTGGTTCACCATAAACGTCCGACATTCCTCGGGTGTGGAGGACACCAGCGTCGCACCTGTCTTCTCGAAGGGAGACCTAAAGGCGGGATCAGCGTGCGCATCGCGTAATGCTTGGCTGAGCTTGTCGACAATGTCCTCAGGTGTGCCGCGGGGCACGGTGACTGCCATGTAACCCGTGAGCTCAAATCCTGGCAATGATTCGGCCAGTGCTGGAACTTCGGGCAGAAGGGGATGCCGCTTGCGTTCGGTGACCGCGATAGGGATCAGACGCCCGCTGGATAGCTGCGCTTGTGCGGATGGATAGTCGACGAACATCAAGCGGATTTCGCTGGCTATGAGGTCCGTAATCGCATTCCCGATTTCCTTGTACGCGACGGCGACAAGCTGAATATTGGCACGCTCCGCAAACAGCGCGGCGGTAACCAACGAAAAATTGTTGAAATGGCCGAATAGGACTTTTCCCGGGTTGGCCTTGGCGTAGGCGATCAGGTCGCTCATCGACTTGAAAGGACTGTTGGCGGGAACCAGCGCGATGCCACCTGCAGTACCGATCAGACCAATGCATCGAAAGTCGTTAATTGGGTCGTATGGCAGCTTCTTGAATATGTGCGGTGCGGACGCATGCGAGGAACTAAAGGCCATCCCCAGTGTGTAGCCGTCCGCGGGAGAATTCTTCAGGGCTTCCGTGCCGATGAGGCCGCTTGCCCCCGGTTTGTTGATGACAACTACGGATTGCTTCCACCGTTTGGTAAGTACGTTCGCGAACAGCCGAGCGGAAATATCGGAAGCACCACCAGGACCAGACGGCGAGATGATCTTGATAGTTTTGCTTGGATAGGTGTCCGCACAGATTACTGACACCGACGCCGCCATGACGAGCGTAGAGATAATCGGAACAGCCCAAACCTTTAGAACGCGGCTCCGCCTAATCAACATTTTTCTTCCTCCATAACTTCGCCGGCCCCAAGCAATGCCCGGGAGAGAGACTGCCGCGCGCAACAAGTTGCGAATAGTGAAAAATAATGTCCGCTTTTCGCTAACTGAAACTGTATCGCTGAACATGGGGGGGCGTCAACCATTCCGATGCCGCATTAATACCTGGGCGCTTACGCAGGCGCGGGCCGAGGCGGATCGTCGGCTCTTGCAGAACCGGTGTCGATTCAAGAATCAAGCCACTTGGAATGGATCGAGTCGCCGCAGCGGTGGGCAGGCCAGATAAGTATGGATATTGACAATCGCCGCGAAATCTTCGACGGTGCGATGATATTTATGGCGCCGCCACAATGTCGGCAGTGTCTGATGATGATAGCGAAGAGGCGCTTCAGCAAGCGCGCCCAACTCAATTTTTCGGATGTCAGGGGGCAGTCTCGAAAATGTAGGGTGCCTGAAGAAGCAACATCGGTGCAGCTTCCGGCATGGCATGGCTAGGAGCAATATCTATCGGGCTTCCGCCGGCTCGATGGGGAGTATTGGGTCGGTCTAACGGAACACGGACGGGCGTAAAGGTATATTCGAGATGAATCCTTATCTCAATCAAGGCGTCTTTGAGGAACTCAGAAATGTGAGCTGTTTCAGCCTGGTTGGTATAGTGTTGGGTGCAGTCACTTGGCCCCATGAGCAAGATATCGCTCCTGAAACGCTATTGGCGGAACTTCACCCGATAGCGTCCTCAGATCATGTTTCCGCATAACATTGCATGGCGCTTACCCTTCGTAAGCGCCCGTCGGCCAGGCGCCGAGTTGGGCGCGGGATTGCCTGCTTAACCGTTATTTTTTGGGGAACAAATAGCCAGTAATGGCGACGAGTGTCACCCCCACCTGAACAACAGTGGCCCCAATTAACGACATGAAAACGTTTTCTGTTATTAAACGTTGATTGTTTTGGATCAGCTTGTCCTTTAGCAGCGAAATATCAGCGCCAAAGGCTGTCCAGACGAGAAAAATTACCGCCGCATTTAGCGCGATAAACAACACAGTGATCACCGCTGACATCCAGAGTCGCACACGGGTATCAGCATCCATACTTCGAATACGCGCCTTGGTTTCCTCGTCGATTTCTCCGAGTTCAGCAGTCTCTTGATTGAGTTGGCGAGGAAGGGGTGGATTAGGCATGACGGAGCGGTCGTTATTTGATAATTATTTTCTGATCCACGTCGTTTTTACGAATAGTTATCGATCCGTCGGCTGCCTCAGATTCCGTAGCAATCTTCAGAAGAGCAACTGCCTTTCTTAACACCTCAGCTTTGGAGGAGGCGCCAAAATGTTCCTTCAGTTCTTCAAGTGTTTGCCCCATTTTTTCGTCGATATTGAAGGTCGTGACAGCCATAATTTACTCCGATGGAGGATTATAATATATAGAATCTATATAAATACTATATATAAGTCAAGCCATATTTACTTCAAGGCGCACATTTAGGCGGGAACCAATAGCATCGAAAATGGCCGCAAGATTGTCCATGCTCGGGTTACCCCCAGTTCAGGCGGGGTCCCGGATGGCGTTTACCTCGTTAATCCGTTTCCTCGCATCAGCTATATCTGCAACAATGTTTTCCGCCCCGATTTTCTCCCGGAACCCCGAACGCCGAATTAGCGAAACGGACTGCTCGGCCAATCCAGTAAGTACTAGTCGACATTCACGTTTCGATAGCATGGCGTGCAGGGTTTCAAGTGCTTCGAGTCCGGTGGTGTCGATGTTCAACATGTCCGACATATCGAGAACCATCCATTTTTTTAACTCCCGTTTTGGATCGAGTAGGCCTTCCATTTTGCTTACGGCGCCGAAGAATAACGAGCCCGTTACGCGAAATACTTCAACTTCGGCGACGTCCAGTCCATGCCTTGCGATTTCTACTTCGCTGAGCGGATCGATGCGCGTTAGGCTCGACACACGGCCAATGAAAAATAGACAAGCCAAGACCAAACCCACTTCTACCGCAACCGTTAAATCGATGGCGACGGTAAGCGCAAAGGTCGTCAATAAGATAGCTCGATAGTGATTCGAAAATCGTTTTAAGCGGTCGAATTCGCGCCATTGTCCCATGTTGTAAGCGACGAACATTAGGATTGCCGCAAGTGCGGCCAGGGGGATATGTTGCGCGAGCGGGGCGGCGACTAAGACGACGGCGAGCAAGGTCGCGGCATGAATCATACCGGCGGCAGGGCTGCGTGCGCCAGCGCGAATGTTGGTGACGGTGCGGGCGATGTTGCCCGTTGCGCAGTATCCGCCGAATAAAGGTGCGGCGAAATTGGCGATGCCTTGCGCCATTAATTCTTGATTTGGATCATGGCGTTCTTCCGTCATGGAATCGGCGACGCGCGCGCACAGCAATGATTCGATCGCGACGAGTAGGGCGATGGTCACCGCGGGCGCGAACAAATAGCGTACCTGGCCCCAACTGAATTCCGGCACGGCTAGACTCGGCAAGCCTTGTGGAATGCCGCCGAAGCGCGAGCCGATGGTTTCTACATCGAGAGAAAACAACGCGACTGCCGCAGTCGCAACAACTAATGCGACGATGGTGCCAGGTAGGCGCGATAGGATTCGATAGTTTCTGGAAGCGGTGGCGGCGTAGGTTTTTGGCCAAAAAATGATGATCGCAAGCGCAACCATACTCACCATGAACGTGGGCAGGTGCACGCTGTTCGCACTTTGCACAATCGTTTCGATCTTAAGAAAAAAATCCGCTGGCATGCTCTCGATCTTCAGGCCAAAAAACTCCTTCACCTGCGACAGCGCGATCAACACCGCGATGCCGTTGGTGAAACCGATCACAATCGATACCGGCACATAGCGCACTAAGTTTCCAAGTCGGAATAGGCCCATCGCGAATAGCAGTACGCCGGCGAACATGGTCGCGAGCAACAAATTCGCTACGCCATAACGCTCGACAATGCCGTAAACAATCACGATAAAAGCGCCGACGGGGCCACCGATCTGGAACGATGATCCGCCCAACGCGGAAATCAGAAATCCGGCGACGATCGCGGTGAAAATACCGGCTTGTGGTGTGAGGCCGGAGGCGATGGCGAAGGCCATCGCCAAGGGTAGCGCGACCACGCCCACTGTTACGCCGGCGCCAAGGTCGGCGCTGAATCCGCCGATGTCATAGGTTTTGAGATGCTCGGTGAGGCGTGGGCTAAATCTTGGCGCGAAAATTTTGTTCGATCCCGTAGTTTGCATCGCAGACTAAGGTTGTCTGAAACGGCTCTGGCAGTGCGGCTCGCCGCCATGGCATGGCTGAGAGCCAATACCCATGCGCCTTTTGGCTAACTCATAATGTAATGTTCGAGTTGCTCGATCACGAATTTTTGTTCGGAAATAATATCTTTCACCAGATCGCCGATGGAAATCACGCCGACGACTTTTCCGTTATCGAGCACAGGTAAGTGGCGAATGCGTTTGTCGGTCATCAACGCCATGCAATCTTCGTTGGTTTGATCCAGGTGCACGCAGACCACTTGCGTGGTCATAACTTCGCTAACAGGTGTGTCGAGGGATGACTTTCCTTTAAGCGCAACTTTGCGCGCGTAGTCGCGCTCGGAAAACATGCCCACGAGATTATCTTCTTTCATTACCGGCAAGGCGCCGATGCTTTTTTCCGCAAGCATTTTGATGCCGTCGTAAGCGGTCGCGTCTGGGGGGATGAACCATAACAGGCTCGGTTTATTGGCCAATAACTGTTTTACACTTTTCAAGGACATTGCCTCCTAGCTAGACCCAGCCCGCGACGTTATTGCCGCGCTTGTTTTTGCTATTATGCGCGTGTTGGTTCGGTTCGGAAATACTGTTATTACGGCGCGAACGAGATCTAATCTGGATACGCAAAATGGATTCCCGCCGGAGCCTGTCCTCGAATGCTTTAGTTGGGGGCGGGAACGACAAGTGGATTACATATTCGGATAATTCGGCCCGCCGCCCCCCTCGGGTGTTACCCAGACTATGTTTTGCGTTGGGTCCTTGATGTCACACGTCTTGCAATGCACGCAGTTCTGCGCATTGATCTGCAAGCGCCTGCCGCCGTCGCTTTCGACAAATTCATACACGCCGGCTGGACAATAGCGTTGCTCGGGACCAGCGTATTGCGCGAGATTGACGTTGACCGGGACGCCGGCGTTTTTCAAGGTCAAATGAGCCGGCTGATTTTCTTCGTGGTTGGTGTTCGAGACGAACACCGACGATAGCCGATCGAAGCTGAGCACACCATCGGGCCTGGGATAAACGATCGGCTGCGCCGCGGATTTGTTTACCAGCGTTTCGTGATCAGCGTGGTGGTGATGCAGGGTCCACGGGGCTTTACCGGCGAATAGCGTTTGATCGATCCACACCATCGGGCTGCCGACGTAAAGATGTTTACTCATCCATGGTTTGAAGTTGCGCGCCCGGTGCAGTTCCTCGTGCAGCCAGCTTGACTCAAACGCGGCTGAATAGTTTGTCAATTCCGCGGCGTCGCCTAGGGCGAAGAATGCCGCTTCGGCCGCGAGCATGCCGGACTTCATGGCCGCGTGGCTACCCTTGATGCGCGATACGTTCAAGAAACCGGCATCATCGCCGATCAAGCAGCCACCGGGGAACGTGAGCTTAGGCAATGATTGCAAGCCGCCCGCCGTGATGGCGCGCGCGCCGTAAGCAACGCGTTTGCCGCCTTCGAAAAATTTGCGAATCGCCGGGTGGGTTTTGTAGCGCTGAAATTCTTCGAACGGACTGAGATAAGGATTGCTGTACGCCAAGCCGACGACGAATCCAACCGCGACTTGATTGTTTTCCAAGTGATAAAGAAATGATCCGCCATAGGTAGAATTGTCCAACGGCCAGCCAGCGGAATGAATCACCAGACCCGGCTGATGCATTTCCGGTTTGATGTCCCACAATTCTTTCAGGCCGATGCCATACACTTGCGCATCTTTTCCGGCGCGCAGATTAAATTTTTGTTCGATCTGTTTGCCCAAATGACCGCGACAGCCTTCGGCAAAAAAGGTGTATTTCGCGTGCAACGCGATGCCTTGTTGATAGTTATCACCGCGCTGGCCGTCTTTGCCGATACCTACATCGCCGGTCGCGACGCCCTGCACGCGGCCATTGTCGTGATACAACACTTCCGCTGCGGCGAATCCGGGAAAGATATCGACGCCCAGCGCTTCGGCTTGCTGGCCGAGCCAGCGGCAAACATTGGCCAAGCTGATGACATAATTGCCCTGATTGTGAAAACAATTCGGCAACAACCATGTCGGCACTTTGAGGGCGCTGCTTTTCGACAAAAATAAAAATTGATCTTCGCTCACCGGCGTGTTGAGCGGCGCACCTTTAGCTTTCCAGTCGGGAAAAAGCTCGTTCATCGCGCGCGGATCCATCACTGCGCCGGACAAAATATGCGCGCCGACTTCGGAACCTTTTTCGACCACGCAGACGCCGACTTCGCGTTTGTTTTCCGCAGCGAGTTGTTTTAATCGAATAGCAGCGGCGAGTCCCGCCGGACCGGCTCCGACGATCACCACGTCAAACTCCATCGATTCGCGTTCGGCCAAAATATTCTCCATAAGTTCGGTGACGACGGTCCCTCCCCTTCAAGGGGAGGGTGAGGGTGGGGATGGGTTTGCTGTTGTCGGAACACCACACTTGACCCATCCCCCTGGCCCTAGGCCACCCCGTCTCAGCCTCTCCCTTGAAAGGGGAGGGGAGGACTCAACGGCCGAGCGGCACAGAAGCATCGTTCCCCAAGTGAAGCGATTATAATGCAACCTGTCTACGTTGAAGTCGCCTACATGACGAACAAACAGCCGCCGCGAGCAGTGGCAAAAAAGTTAATTCACACTATCCAATTGCAAGTCTGTTGGGGCGACATGGATATTTTCGGCCACGTCAACAACACCAATTATTTTCGATACCTTGAGGAAGCGCGCATTTCTTGGTTCGAGACCATCGGTGCGCCCTCGGGCAACGTCGGCCACGGCCCGATGCTGGTTGCAGCCGCGTGCAATTTTCGCATTCCAATTGTCTATCCCGCAACGGTGGAGGTTCGCACCTACGCCAAAGCGCCGGGGCGCTCCAGCATTCCGATGTATCAAGAAATTGTCGATGCCAACAATCCGTCGACGTTGTTCGCTGACGGTGACTCGACCATCGTGTGGATCGATTATCAGCTTGGTAAATCGGCGCCGCTAACTGAAGAAGTGCGCACCTTGATCGGGCTCGCCTGATCATGTGGCAAAGTTTCGTCGCGGTTGGAACCGGCGCGGTGCTCGGCGCATGGCTGCGCTGGGGGCTGGGGAATTGGTTCAACGGAGCCACGCCCAGCTTGCCCGCCGGTACGCTGGTCGCAAACCTCGCCGGCGGCTATTTGATCGGCATTGCCGTGCAATATTTCTCGACACGCAACGGGTTGTCGCCGGAATTAAGATTATTCTGCGTCACCGGATTTCTCGGTGCGCTGACGACCTTCTCAACCTTTTCGGCGGAGGCGGTGGGACTGTTGAGTCGCGGCGAATATGGTTGGGCGTTTGTGCATAGCGCGAGTCATTTGTTGGGTTCGTTAGTCGCGACATTCGCCGGAATCGCGACGCTTAGAATGATCCAGGGCGCCTGAATCGATGCCTGCCCCGGGTAGCCTCAGGCTGGCCACTGGCCTCGGGCTAGCAGCGCATGAATACGGGGGTGGGGGCTTGGCCTCGGGCCATTGGTTCCAAGGGCTTGTAGTGAAGCGAGTATGAACGACATTTACGGTGTCATCGGGAAATTTTTGCCGATCGGCGTGATCGCAGGCCTAGTCGCGCTCTTTTATTTATTCGACATATTTTCCGTTCGACCCGACTTCGATACGGCGCCCGCGAAACCGGCGGTGATGTCAGCGCCTCGACCGGTGGCTGGTGGCGCCGATGTTCGGCCGCCGCCCACTGCGCAAGCGCCAAATAACGTTGCGGCGCCGCCGGCGCCGAGCGCGGGCGCGGCGCTAAATCCGCCGCCGGCGAAAGTGTCGACCGAAAGCTCGACCACCGAAGACGATTCGCGGCCGTCAGACGCGATCCCGACGCAACCAAGCGCGCCCCATTATGTGCCGCCCGGCGGCGATCCACGCCAACCTTTGGCGACGGACCGCAACAACGGCCAAGTGGGTATGCAACTACCGAATCACGAAATACCCGATGCGGATGGCGCGGGAGTGGAAGCGGAATCTCAGCAACTTATCGACCAACCGGAAAGTATGGATGCACCTGATATGGCGGCGCCGGTGAATTCTGAAGACGGCAAGGGTGACGGGGGCTAAGCATTCTGTTCGAGTTCGATGACTTGGCCGGAAAGCGCGTTACTTTCCTCTGCGAGTAAGTATAAGAACGCGGGCACCACGTCTTGTGCTCGCCGCAATGTCGATTTGTCTTCGCCGGGATGTGTCAGCATCCGCTGCGGTGAGTGTATCGGGCCCGGCACCAGGATATTCATTCGCGGCGACTCGAGCCTCAAACCCTCATCTTGCCAAATCTGCAGCAACCCTTGCAACGCAAACTTGCTCACGGCGAAACCGCCCCAATAAGCGGCCGGACGCAAGCCATGACTTTCGGATACGAAAATAACCGACGCGTTATCGCTGCGCTTGAGCATTGGCAAGCAGGCACGGGTAAGCGCGAATGGCGCGGCGAGATTGACGCGCAGTAACGTGAGCCATTCATCTAACTTTACATTGGCGAGCGGTTGAAGCTGCTTAAGTGACGCCGCACAATGGACGATGCCGTCGCAGCGACCGAATTCGTGTTGGATGGTTTGCGCCAGTTGTGCAAAGTCCTGATCGCCGGCAATGGCGAAGTCGAGTGGCGCAATGGCGGGGGCCGGGCCACCGGCGCTGACGATGGCGTCGTAGGTTTTCTCGAGTTTGGCACTGCTGCGGCCGTGCAGAATTATTGTTGCGCCGTACCCGGCAGTCGCCAGCGCCACAGCCTGGCCCAGGCCTTGGCCGGCGCCGGTGATGAGGAGGACGCGATCCTGCAGAAATCCGGCGGGCGGTCGATAATGGTGGATCTGATCGGTGATATTCATGTTGGTTGATCGATGTACGACGTTCTATTTGTTGTAACCTGTCTGGCGATTTACTAATCGGCTCAGATGATTAGATCAAGCTTTTAGGAATCGGTTTAGCCCTGAACAATGACAGATGATGGCCAATATATTAAACTGTTGGTTGAAACGTGATGGCAATTCGATTGAGGGATCGAAATTTCCTCGAAGGCCATCGGATTTTGTTCAGCGAAAGTGGCGGAATTGGTAGACGCACTGGATTTAGGTTCCAGCGCCGTAAGGTGTGTGGGTTCGAGTCCCTCCTTTCGCACCAGAGAGATTTTTAGGAAAAGTAAATGCAAGCAGAAGTGCAGCAGCAACGTCCGTTAGAACGTAAGCTAGATTTTTCTTTCCCGACCGCCCAAATTGAGGCGCAAGTCGATACGAAGTTAAAGCAGATTGCGCGCACCGCGAAGGTTCACGGTTTTCGTCCAGGCAAAGTGCCGATGAAAATTGTCGCGCAGCAATATGGCACACAGGTACGACAGGAAGTGATGTCGGATTCTTTGCAGCGTTCTTTCTCCGAGAAAATTAAGGAGCAAGATATCCGCATCGCCGGTTATCCGCGCTTTGAACCGAAGGAAGATGGCCTGACCGAAGATAATTTCGAGTTCACGGCGGTCTACGAGATTTATCCCGAGGTGGCGCTGGGCACGCTGACGGACAAGACCATCAAGCGCCCCATCGCGACTATTGACGACGCGCAGGTCGACAAAACTATTGAAGTATTGCGCAAGCAGCGTGTGCATTTTCATGAAGTGACGCGCGCCGCGCAAAACGGCGATCAGTGCGATCTCGACTATGACGGCGTATTAGAGGGCGCGCCGTTTGAAGGCGGCCACGCAAAGGGCGCGTTAGTTGTGCTCGGCGAGGGCCGGCTGATGGCGGATTTCGAAGCGAATATCGTTGGACTTCAGGTTGGTGATCGCAAAAACTTCGAAATTGCATTTCCCGCCGACTATCACGGCAAACAAGTCGCCGGAAAAACCGTCACGTTTTCGATAAAGTTGAATAAAGTTAGTGAGCCGCATTTGCCTGAGGTCGATGAAGATTTCGCTAAGGCGCTGGGAATCAAGAAGTTGGAAGACTTGCGCGCTGACGTGAAATTGAATCTCGACCGCGAACTAAAGCGTCGCATGCAGGGCAAAGTCAAAGATGCGGTGATGCAGGCTTTACTCGACAGCGCGAAACTAGAAGTGCCTCATAGCTTGATTGATATCGAAGCCCAACGTCTTCAGCAAAATGCCATGCGGGATTTTCAATCGCGCGGCATGATGACCAAAGGCACGGCGCTGCCGCTGGAATTGTTTAAGGACGCGGCTACACGCCGCGCCACGCTGGGCTTGATCATAGCCGAAGTGGTTAAGCAAAACAAATTGGAATCTAAACCCGAGCAAATACGAGCTGTAATTCAAGAGCATTCGAAGAGTTACGAGCAACCGGACGCGATGGTGGATTGGTACTATCAGCAGCCGGAAATGATGCAAGAAGTCCAGGCCGTGGTGCTGGAGGATAATGTGGTGGCTTGGGCTTTGAGCCAAGTGAAAACGGAAGATGTGGCAACCCCCTTCGACGAAATTATGGAAAATACGAAATGACCCAGCGCCAAATTTTCGAACCTCAAGGCTTGGGCTTAGTCCCGATGGTGATCGAGCAAAGCGGCCGCGGCGAGCGCGCTTACGACATCTACTCGCGCCTGTTGAAGGAGCGCGTGGTATTTCTGGTCGGACCCGTGAACGATTCGATCGCGAATTTAGTGGTCGCGCAGCTCCTGTTCTTGGAATCCGAGAATCCGGACAAGGACATCAATTTTTATATCAACTCGCCCGGCGGTTCCGTTTCTGCCGGGCTGGCGATTTACGATACGATGCAATTCATTAAGCCCGACGTATCGACCACTTGCACCGGAATGGCGGCCTCGATGGGCGCATTTTTATTGAGCGCCGGCGCGAAAGGCAAGCGCTTTTGTTTACCGAATTCCCGCGTTATGATTCACCAACCATCGGGTGGTTTTCAGGGGCAAGCTTCGGATATCGAAATTCACGCGAAAGAAATCCTTTACCTGCGCAAGCGTTTGAATAACATTATGGCGACCCATACCGGTCAAACACTAGAAACAATCGAGCGCGATACGGAGCGCGACAATTTCATGAGCGCCGAAGACGCTTTAAAATATGGCATCATAGATCGCGTTCTGAGCAGCAGAATGGAAGTCCAGGGTTAGTCCCTGAAGGTATCGCGAATTAAAAGGACGAAAAACGATGGCTGAAAAAGTAGGCGGCGAAAAACTCTTGTACTGCTCTTTCTGTGGCAAGAGCCAGCACGAGGTGAAAAAGCTGATCGCCGGCCCGTCGGTATTTATTTGCGATGAGTGCATCGAGTTATGCAACGACATCATTCGAGAAGAAGTTCATACCACCGAAGTCAAAAATGCCAAGGCCGATCTGCCCGTCCCGCAGGAAATTTGCGAGATACTCAATCAATATGTGATCGATCAGGTTCAGGCGAAAAAGATTTTGTCGGTCGCGGTCTACAACCACTACAAACGACTCAAGCAAAATCCCAAGCAATCGGACGTTGAAGTCGCGAAGAGTAACATTCTGCTGATTGGCCCAACCGGTTCCGGCAAAACCTTACTGGCGCAAACGCTGGCGCGACTGCTCAACGTCCCCTTCGTTATCGCCGATGCGACCACGCTCACGGAAGCCGGCTACGTCGGTGAGGACGTCGAGAACATCATCCAGAAGCTGCTGCAAAAATGCGACTACGACGTCGAAAAAGCGCAACGCGGCATTGTCTACATTGACGAGATCGATAAGATCTCGCGCAAGTCTGACAATCCTTCGATTACCCGCGACGTATCGGGCGAAGGCGTACAGCAAGCGTTGTTGAAGTTGATCGAAGGAACGATTGCGTCGGTTCCGCCGCAAGGGGGGCGAAAGCATCCGAACCAAGAATTCGTGCAAGTTGATACGACCAATATTTTATTCATTTGCGGCGGCGCCTTCGGCGGCTTGGAACGCATCATTCGTAATCGTTCGGAGCGCGGTGGCATCGGTTTTGGCGCCACGGTTTCGAGTAAGGATGATCGCAAACAAATCGGCGCGTTACTGCGCAATTGCGAGCCGGAAGATCTGATCAAATTTGGTTTAATTCCGGAATTCGTCGGCCGCTTGCCGGTAGTCGCGACCTTGGAAGAACTGGATGAAAACGCATTGATTCGGATACTGATCGAACCGAAGAACGCGCTGACACGTCAGTTTCATAAGTTGTTTGCGATGGAAGGCGTCGAATTAGAGTTTCGTGACCCCGCCCTCAAGGCCATAGCCAAGAAAGCATTGGCGCGTAAAACTGGGGCGCGCGGTTTGCGCTCAATTATTGAGCACTCATTGCTTGATATCATGTTCGACTTACCTTCGATGAGCAATGTTACAAAAGTTGTCGTCGATGAAGGATGCATCAACGGCGATACACAGCCGCTATTAATTTATGCCGACCAACCCAAGGTTGCCGGCGTCTGAGAACAACCCTTAATCAACAAGTTAGTGGTCGCAGTCGCGCCATGACGTGGTTGTCGGGTCATGGCAGTAATTGAATCTGGCTTGAAATTGGTCATTCCGGCCGCATCTCTGGGCCTTATAACGAAAGGTTAAATCCTATGACCGTCCCCACACTTACCCCGTCGTCGCTGGTGCCGTTGCTACCGCTGCGCGACGTCGTGGTTTTTCCGCACATGGTCATTCCGCTATTTGTCGGGCGCCCGAAGTCGATCCGCGCTTTAGAAATCGCCATGGAGGCAGGCAAGAATATTTTGTTAGTCGCACAAAAATCCGCGGCTAACGATGATCCGGTCGAGAGCGACCTGTATGTGGTGGGCAGTATGGCCAGCATTCTGCAGATGCTCAAATTGCCCGACGGCACGGTGAAAGTTTTGGTCGAAGGCACGCAGCGCGCAAAGCTCGCGGGCGTTCACGACGAGAAAACTCACCTATCGGCGGAAATTTCGCCGGTCGTGATTGGCCCGCTGGCCGACCACGAGCTAGAAGCGATGCGCCGCACGTTAATCACCCAGTTCGATCAGTACGTGAAGCTCAATAAAAAGATTCCGCCGGAAGTGCTGACTTCGTTCGCCGGTATCGACGATCCGGGCCGTCTCGCCGACTCAATCACGGCGCATTTGCCGCTCAAGCTTGAGCAGAAGCAACAGATCTTGGAAATGTTCGATGTGCGCAAGCGACTCGAACACTTGCTGTCCTTGCTCGAGTCGGAAATCGATATCCTGCAAGTTGAAAAGCGCATCCGTGGCCGCGTTAAACGCCAGATGGAAAAGAGCCAGCGCGAGTATTACCTGAACGAGCAAGTTAAGGCGATTCAGAAAGAACTTGGCGATTCCGAAGAGGGCGCCGATCTTGACGAATTGCAGAAAAAAATTATCGCGGCGCATATGCCGAAAGACGCCCGCACCAAGGCCGAGGCGGAACTGAAAAAGTTGCGCCTAATGTCGCCGATGTCTGCGGAAGCGACGGTGGTGCGCAACTATATCGACATCCTCACCAATCTACCGTGGAAGAAAAAGACCAAGGTCAGCACCGATATCGAGGCTTCCGAAAAAATTCTCAACGAGGATCATTACGGGCTCGATAAAGTGAAGGAACGTATCCTCGAATATCTCGCTGTGCAAGGCCGTGTCGATCGCATGAAGGGACCGATCCTGTGTCTGGTCGGCCCGCCCGGTGTGGGTAAGACGTCGCTCGGTCAGTCGATCGCGCGCGCAACGAATCGCAAGTTCGTGCGCATGTCGCTTGGCGGCGTGCGCGACGAAGCAGAAGTTCGTGGTCATCGTCGCACGTACATCGGCTCGATGCCCGGCAAAATTTTGCAGAACATGAGCAAGGTCGCGGTGCGCAATCCACTGTTCCTGCTCGACGAAGTCGATAAGCTCGGCATGGACTTTCGCGGCGATCCATCGTCGGCATTGTTGGAAGTGCTCGATCCGGAGCAGAACCACACGTTCATGGATCACTATGTCGAAGTCGAATACGACTTGTCCGACGTCATGTTCGTCGCCACGGCAAACACGCTTAATATTCCGGCGCCACTATTAGATCGCATGGAAGTGATTCGTCTTTCGGGTTATACCGAAGACGAAAAAATCAACATCGCGCGCCAATATCTATTGCCGAAACAGATGAAGGCGAACGGGCTTAAGGACGAAGAGTTAACCCTCAACGAAGCCGCATTACGCGACATCACGCGCTACTACACGCGCGAGGCCGGTGTGCGCAGTCTTGATCGAGAGATCGCCAAGATATGCCGCAAAGTGGTGAAGGCGCTGATGCTGAAGAAAGCGCCGGGCAAAGTGGCGGTCACGGCGAAGAATCTCGACAAGTATCTGGGCGTGCGGAAGTACACCTACGGCATCGCCGAAAAAGAAAACCAAGTCGGCCAAGTTACCGGATTGGCGTGGACCGAAGTTGGTGGCGAGTTGCTCACCATCGAGGCGACTAAGCTGCCTGGCAAGGGCAAGATGACGACCACCGGGAAGCTCGGTGAAGTCATGCAGGAATCAATTGCGGCGGCATTGACGGTGGTGCGAAGTCGTGCGCGTAAATTGGGAATCGCCGAGGACTTTTACGAGAAATCCGATATGCATATTCACTTGCCAGAGGGTGCGACGCCTAAAGATGGGCCCAGCGCGGGAATCGGTATTTGCACGGCGATTGTTTCCGCCCTCACGGGAATTCCGGTGCGTGCCGATGTAGCGATGACCGGCGAGATCACACTACGCGGCGAGGTGCTGCCGATTGGCGGCTTGAAAGAGAAATTACTCGCGGCTCATCGCGGCGGCATCAAAACCGTTTTGATTCCCGAAGAAAACACCAAGGACCTGGTCGATATTCCGGACAACATTAAAAATCGCTTGGATATTCATCCGGTAAAGTGGATCGACCAAGTGTTAGACATGGCGCTGGAAACCAACCCGCAACCGCTGCCGGAAGCGGTAGCGATCGCGCCGGCGGTCCCAGCGAAATCCGACGACGCAACGTCGGCAGCGTTAAAGCATTGATAGTGTGAACTAGGCCTAAGGTAGCGCAGCTTTGGCTTCGCTGCTTGTTATTGCGCCGATGCTTTAAACCGGCTCGATTCGTAAATTGCCCTGGAAGCCGCGCCGATTCTGGGGTTGGCCAAAGTTAATAATTTACTTAAATGGCTTGACACGTTGTTTTGTCGCTTGTTATAAAGGTTTGTCCAGGAACATTCCTGTACTCTAACAGTACAACAGAAAGGGGATCGACGTGAATAAGCAAGAGCTAATCGAAGTTATCGCGAAATCCGCAGATATTTCTAAAGCCGCTGCCGGCCGCGCACTCGATAGCGCAATCGGCGCAATTAAGAGTTCGATGAAAAAAGGTGGGATGGTGACGTTAGTCGGATTCGGCACGTTTTATGTTGGAAAACGCGCAGCGCGCAGCGGCCGAAATCCGCGCACCGGCGCCGCGATCAAAATAAAATCAGCAAAAGTTCCAAAGTTCCGCCCTGGCAAAGCGCTCAAGGATGCGGTAAACTAGCAAACTTTTTGGGTGCTTAGCTCAGCTGGTAGAGCGTCGCCCTTACAAGGCGAATGTCGGCGGTTCGATCCCGTCAGCACCCACCAGTAAGGCTAAAAAATTTTGGAGTGGTAGTTCAGTTGGTTAGAATACCGGCCTGTCACGCCGGGGGTCGCGGGTTCGAGTCCCGTCCACTCCGCCAGACAAGTCGAAGGGCGAACGTGAGTTCGCCCTTTTGCTTTTCTGTGTCCGGCAAGTCGGCCGGTTTAGCCGTTTTCCGCGTATAATCGCGCGATCGATTTTCTTCTATAAAAAGACTCCAACATGTTTGACACCCTCCGTGAAGGTAGAGCGGGTAAGTTGCTTACCTACATTATTTTTGGACTTATCATTATCAGCTTTTCGCTGTGGGGCGTGGAGTCCTACATCAGCAATATCGGACGCAGCGTGGGCGTGGCAAAAGTGGACGGCGTGGACATTAGCCGCGATGAGTTTAGTACTGCCTATCGCAATCAAGTTGATCAGATGCGCGAGATGCTCGGCCAGAATTTCAATCCCGCGATGGTTGATAATCCTCAGGCCAAGGCGAGCGTGCTGGAAGGCTTGGTCAACCGCCACGTACTTGCCGCGGCAGCGAAGAAAGTTGGGTTGACGGTGACCGATGAGCAACTACGCAAGACCATCGAAGCGATCCCTGCATTTCACGACAACGGCAAATTTTCACTGACGCGTTATCAAACCTACGCACGCAATCGCGGCATGACCGACACGATGTTCGAAGAGCAGATTCGCCAAGACGGCGTTTTGCAACAAATGCGCGATTCGATAACTTCCACCGCGATCGTGCCGAAATTTCAACTCGATGGTTTCGTGAAACTCAGCGAACAACAGCGCGAAGTCAGCCGCGCGACGCTCGCGCCGGGCGCCTTTCTCAGCCAAGTCAAAATTGATGATAAGGCTATAAAGTCGTACTACGATAGCCATCCCGATCAGTTCAAAATTCCTGAACAAGTCAAAGTTGAGTACGTGATGTTGTCCGCTGAAAAATTCGCGGCCGAGCAAGTAGTCAGCGATGACGAAGCGAAGAAAATTTACGATGAACGCGTAGCGAAGGGTCAGTTCAAAAAGAAGAGCAATGACACGGCCGCCGAGAAAAAAACCGCACTTGCAAAAATCCAAGACATTTTGAAGGAAGTGCAGGCCAAGCCGGGACAGTTTGCCGAACTCGCAAAAAAATACTCGCAAGACACCGGTTCCGCGGTGCAGGGCGGTGACCTCGGCTATTTTGGCAAAGGCGCCATGGTCAAGCCCTTCGAAGATGCGGCGTTCTCGATGAAGGTCGACGAAATTCGTGGCCCGGTTGAATCGGAGTTCGGCTACCACATCATCAAGCTGACAGAGGTCAAAGATGCCGAGCGCAAAGCAAGCCATATTTTAATTTCGTTCGAAGATAAAACCCAAACCTTTGTCGAAGTAAAAGACAGTATCGTCGCCGAAGTTAAAAAACAAAAAGCCACTAAACGCTTTCTTGAAATTGCCGGTAGCTTTAACGACATGGCGTACGAACAATCCGATAGCTTGAAACCGGTCGTCGATCAGTTTAAGCTCACGGCGCAGCAGAGCGACTTCATCCGGCGAACCGGCGAGGGCGGGAATCCGATGTTCTCGAATAAAAAATTCCTCGACGCGATTTTCTCAAACGAAGTGTTAAAAAATAAGCGCAACACGGAAGCCATCGAAGTTGCGCCGAATACCTTGATCGCCGCGCGCGTGCTGGAGCACAAGCCCAGCGCCGCGCAGCCTTTCGCCGAGGTGAGCGCGGCAATCGCCGCGATGCTGAAGCAACAAGAAGCGCTCAAGCTCGTCACGCAGCAGGCCAAGATCAATCTGGAACTGTTGAAGCAGGGCAAGGACGTGCCTGGCCTAACGTGGTCGGCGCCGAAGCTCGTGAGCCGGCAGAATCCGGGCGAGATTCCCGGCGACGAGGTCGCTTTGGTATTCAAGACTGATGTCAAGAAATTGCCGGCCTTCGTCGGCGCCGAAGGGCCGGGCGGCTATACCTTCGTCAAGATCAGCAAAGTCGTTGATGCGCCTGCAGTGGACGAAGCCAAGCGCAATACGATTTTGCCGCGCTTAGCCCAGACTCAATCGCAAGAAGAATTTGAAGCGATGGTAAAAAGTTTGCGCAGCAAGGCGACGATCACGATCGATAAATCTGCGCTGGAACAAAAGCCGGATCAGTAGATTTTTAGTAAAGCCACGAGGCGCATTGCGCTTGGCTCGTGGCATTGCATGCTTGGAGAGCCGCTCTGGTGCGCGCTAGCCCACTGGCCTCGGGCCATTGGCTCTACAGTGAGCCTTCCAGTCCTGGTACGACCGTATTGAAGCCCGCGTCGACGTAGGTAATTTCCCCTGTGATGCCCGAGGCGAGATCGCTTAACATAAACGCGGCGACGTTTCCGACTTCCTCCGTCGTCACATTGCGCTTGAGCGGCGCCGTTGCCGCAACGTAGTGCAGAATTTTTCCGAAACCGCTGATGCCCGCGGCGGCGAGCGTCTTGATCGGGCCGGCGGAAATGCCGTTGACGCGAATGCCGCGCGGCCCTAAGCTTTGCGCAAGATAGCGCACATTCGCTTCCAAACTCGCCTTCGCCAAACCCATCACGTTATAGCTCGGCACCGAGCGAATCGCGCCTAAATAACTCAGCGTGATCAGCGCGCCTTTTCGGCCTTGCATCATCGGCAAACCGGCTTTCGCCAACGCCGCCAAACTATAGGCGCTGATGTCGTGGGCGATGCGAAAACTTTCGCGCGTCACGGTGTCAAGGTAATCGCCGCTGAGTGCTTCACGCGGCGCGAACGCGATCGAATGAACCAGGCCATCGAGGCCATCCCAACGTTTACGCAACTCGACAAACAGCGCGTCGATCTCCGCGTCGCTGGTGACGTCGCACGGCAGAATAATGTCGGATTTAAAATCTGCGGCGAGTTTGATCACGCGGTCTTTAATCGCTTCACCTTGATAGGTGAACGCCAGTTCCGCACCCTCGCGCCGCGCCGCTTGCGCGATGCCGTACGCTATCGAGCGATTGCTCAACAAACCCGTAATCAAAATTTTCTTACCGGCAAGAAAAGCCATGGTGTCCCCGAATCGAATGATTGCCGAAATGATAAACCAAAATCTTCCTTCGCCCGTATGTTAAATTAGCGAGCAATACCAATTTAAAACGCGGCATGCAAAAACGTCTTGCACTCTTGTTCTTAAGCTTGCTATTCACGTTCGGCAGTTACGCAGCCGACATGAACAAAGTATTGCGCTTGGGATTCCCGACGGCGGAAACGGGCTTTGATCCGATCGCCGTTTCCGATTTGTATTCCAACACCATTATCGAGGCGATCATCGAGCCGATGCTCGGTTACGATTATCTGGCGCGGCCGGTGAAGCTGGTGCCGTTGACGTTGAGCGAAATGCCCGCGGTGTCGAATAACGGTTCGAGTTATACCTTCAAGCTCAGACCGAGCGTCTTCTTCGCCGACGATTCCGTGTTCAAAGGCAAACGGCGCGAGCTGATTGCTCAGGATTACGCATACAGCATTCGTCGACTATTTGACCCGGCGTTACGTTCGCCTTGGTTGTTCTTGTTGGATGGCAAAGTCATCGGCATGGACGAAGTTGTGGCAAATGCAAAAGCAAGCAATAAATTTGATTACGACGCGCCCATCGCGGGACTGGAAGTGGTCGATCGCTATATGTTTCGAATTCACCTGAAAGAGCCCGACTACAACTTACTCTACATTCTTGCGATGCCCACGCTCGGCGCACTTGCCCGCGAAGTCGTCGAGCAATATGGCGCCGATATTAGCGGTCATCCGGTTGGGACCGGGCCTTATATATTGAAGAATTGGGTGCGCGGCCACAAAATGATTCTTGACGCGAACCCAACCTATCGAGAGACATTTTTTCAATCGGCTGCCGGAAGCGACGCGCTAGATCGGGATATCATCGCTCGGCTCAAGGGCAAAACGCTGCCGATTATCGGGCGGGTCGAAGTGACGGTGATCGAGGAATCACAGCCGTTCTGGTTGGCGTTCCTCGGCGGTGAGTTAGATTTGAGTGGAATTCCAAACGAATTCATCAATCAAGTCATTCCAGGCGGCAAGCTCATTCCCTCCCTTGTCAAAAAAGGCATTCGACATTATCAAAGTGCGGAACCGGATCTGACCTACACGTTCTTCAATATGGACGATCCGATCGTCGGCGGTTACGACAAGGAAAAAATCGCGTTGCGTCGCGCCATTTCAAGCGCGTATAACACCAAGCAAGAAATTCAAATTATTCGCAAGAACCAAGCGGTGCAAGCGCAATCGCCGATCGCGCCCGGTGTGGCGGGCTACGATCCGCGCTTTCGCACTGACTACAATGAATACAATCCTGCCAAGGCGAAAGCGCTACTCGACCATTTTGGTTACAAAGATCGTGATGGCGATGGCTATCGGGAAATGCCCGATGGCAAGCCGCTCGCCATAGAGCAGGCGTCAGTCGCGAGTGGCGACAATCGCCAATTCGATGAATTGTGGAAACGCAATATGGATGCGATCGGCGTCAAGATGACGTTCAAAAAAGGCAAATGGCCGGAGCTAGTCAAAGCATCCAAGCTTGGCAAACTGCAAATGTGGGGCGCGGCGTGGATTGCGGACTATCCCGACGGCGAAAATTACTTGCAGTTGCTGTATGGCAAAAACGAGGACGCTAACACCGCGCGTTTCAAATTGTCCGCATACGATCGCCTCTATGAGAAAGTGAAGCGAATGCCGGACTCGCCGGAACGCACCAAGCTCTATCAAGACATGTCCAAGCTGGTGTTGGTGTATGCGCCGTGGAAGCTGGGGGTCCATCGTATCGCCAATTCCGTCGCGCAGCCGTGGGTTTCGTCATTGAAGCGCCATCCCATCATGCACGCGCCGTGGAAGTTTCTTGATATTGATCTCGAAAAGAGAAACGCGAACCAATGATTTGCCACTTACTTGCGCTCTTGTCATTCCCGCGACGGCGGGAATCCATGTGGATTCGGCATACAACCACGGCCGAATGGATTCCCACCGTCGCGGTAATGACAACGACAAAGGGAAGAGGTTTAGTATGACCGCGTACGTCGTACGTCGCCTATGGCAAATGATCCCGACCATGCTCGGCGTGATGTTGCTGGTGTTTCTGCTTTTCCACACGTTCGCCGGCGACCCCGCACAAGTACTCGCGGGCAAAATTTCCAACAAAGCCGACATCGAAAACATCCGCAAACAACTCGGCGTCGATGAGCCTTACTGGAAGCAGTTGGCAATTTTTGCCAAGCAAGTTATAACGGCGGATTTTGGCCGCAGTTGGTCCACCAAAGAACCCGTGTCGGAGATTTTCGCCAAGCGTATCGGCCCGAGCGTCACCATCATGGCGCCGATTTTAATCATCGAAATGATTCTATGCGTCGTGCTGGCGATGTTGGTCGCCTATTGGCGCGGCTCGCTAACGGATCGCGCCGTAATGATAGTTTGCACCATCGCGATGTCAGTCAGTTTTCTCGCCTACATCATCGCCGGTCAATATTTTTTGGGTTATCGCTGGGAGCTATTTCCGGTACAGGGCTGGAGCGATAGCGTGCTAACGAATCTGACGACTTACGCGCCGCTACCTGTTTTACTGGCGGTGTTAGTCGGCCTTGGACCCGGCATTCGTTTCTATCGCTCGGTATTTTTGGACGAGATCAATCACGATTACGTTCGCACCGCGCGCGCTAAGGGTTTGCCGGAAAGTCAGGTTCTATTTAAGCACGTGCTACGCAACGCCATGATTCCGATCATCACGAATATTGCCATGTCATTGCCTTCGTTGATTTTTGGCGCGTTCCTGTTGGAAAAATTTTTCTCGATTCCCGGCCTCGGTCGCGAAGTCATCAACGCCGTCGATAAGAGTGATTTTCCGATTATCAAAGCAGTGACAATTTATCTGGCGTTTGCGACCATGCTGTTCAATCTGCTTGCCGACGTCCTGTATCGCGCGGCTGATCCGCGCGTGGAATTCACATGAGCACCCTGGTAGACCGGCCCGAGGCTACCTCGTACCAGAGCGCGTCTTCAGGCATATGGCGACTTGCGTGGCGACGGCTGCAACGCGATCGCGTGGCGATGGTGTCGCTCGTTATCGTCGCGCTGTTCATGTTCGTGATCCTCTTATCCGCGCTGGGATTGATTGCAAAAAATTGGGACGATCAAGTCGGCGTGTCTTACGCCAGCCCGACTTTCATCGGTAATGTCGACAACAGCGAAGCCCTCAGCGCCGAAGAGGCGCTACCGGAACTGGCGGCGCCGAAGGATGCCGTCAGCGTCGATTTGAGTGACGTCGATCCCCTCGCCGATGTGTTGCCAGAGATCACCGCAATGGCCAAATTACTGGAATTGAGCGTTCCGGCAAAGGCGCAGTCCTTGCCGTTCGGCGGCGACAAATGGGGACGCGACATTGTCGCGAAGACCATCAAGGGTGCGCAGTCGTCGGTCTTCGTCGGCTTCGCGGCGGCGTTTATCGCGGTGTTTCTCGGCACTTTGCTTGGGGCGCTGGCTGGCTACTTCGGAAGCTGGGTCAACGATTTGCTTGAATGGGTTTACAACGTGTTCACGTCGATTCCCAATCTTTTGCTGATTCTGGCGTTCGCCGCCGTATTCAATCGGCGCGGATTGTTTACCGTGATCATGATCCTCGGCATCACCGGCTGGACCGGCGTCTATCGTTTAATCCGCGCCGAGTATTTGAAACACGTCAATCGCGAATACGTCAAAGCCGCCGAGGCTATTGGCGCATCCCATTGGCGCCGCATGTTCGTGCATATCTTGCCGAATGTCAGCCATATTATTCTGGTGAATTTGTCTTTGCTGGTGGTGGGCTTTATCAAGGCGGAAGTGATCTTGAGTTATCTTGGATTCGGCGTGCCGGTCGAGATGACGTCGTGGGGAACCATGTTGCAAGAAGCGCAAAACGAATTAGTCATCGGCAAATGGTGGCAATTCGCGGCCGCTGCTTTTTTGAGCATGGCGGTATTGATCACGGCCTTCAGTTTATTAACCGATGCGTTACGCGACGCGTTGGATCCAAAAATAAAATGACCGATTCGGCGCCAAAAGACAAGCAAGTTTTGATTAGCGTGGAAAATCTGCGTATCGGCTTTCGCTTGGATCGCGACACGTTGTTCGAGGCGGTGAAGGGCGTAAGCTTCGACATTCCGCTCAATAGCACCGTCGCGCTGGTTGGTGAATCGGGTAGTGGTAAGACTGTTAGCGCCATGGCAATCATGGGCTTGTTGCCGGCGCAATCGAGCGTTGTATCAGCACAAAGCGCGATTCGCTACGGACCAAACAATCTCCTGCAAGCGAACGCGAGCGCACT
>JANNFT010000334.1:0-3956 GCA_031380185.1 Pseudomonadota bacterium | reverse complement strand
CCATCGATCAATGCCTGCAGCTTGACCCGCTGCAGCGGCCACAAAGCGTTTTCGCTCTGCAAAAAGCCCTGCTGGAGCGCGTTTCCGATATGCCAGCAAAGCCTGGTTTGTTTGACAGCATTCGTCGCAGCATCAGCCGGCTTGGCGAACTCTAGTGTTCCTCCCGTTCGAAATATTGCAGGAGTCGTTAATTGGCGGACGCAAGACCAACCAAGATCGCGTCGGTTATGCCTACGCCAACGACGCCCTGCTAATGGTTGTGGCCGACGGCATGGGTGGACATCAGAATGGCGAGATCGCCGCCGAAATCACCGTTCGCGTTTTGATCGAGCGATTCAATCGCGAGGCACGCAGTGGATTAAGCGACCCAGGACATTTTTTGCGCTTCGCGTTGGAAGCGGCCCACGTTGCAATCGACATCTATACCCGCAAACGGAATCTACCTGATTATCCTCGCACGACGTGCGTGGCGTGCGTGGTGCTAAACAAGGTCGCGTACTGGTGCCATGCCGGTGATTCGCGTCTTTACTTGTTGCGCAAGGGTCGCGTGTACAAACGCACGCGCGACCATTCGCGAGTTCAACGCATGATTGATGCCGGTTTAATCCGCGAAGATCAAGCATTAACCCATCCGGAGCGCAATAAGATTTATAGTTGCCTCGGCGGCGAGCAACTGCCGACGATCTCGCTATCGGAAGGCACGGCGCTGAATCCGGGTGATATTTTATTGTTGTGTAGCGACGGCTTCTGGGGCATGCTTACGTCCGCCGATATTGAATCTGGTTTTGCCGAAGAGCCTCTAAAGGTAACGCTACCAAAGCTAATCGAAAAATCTCTAGCGGTCGGCGGCGGGCAAGGCGATAACCTATCGGTCGTCGCGGTCGAGTGGCCCGGCATTGTCGAAAAACTAGAATACATCGATTCCGCCGTCACGATGCCGGCGGATTTCCTGACTCAACCGATGAGTTCGCCGGGCAATAAGGAAAACATCGATGAAATGAGCGATGCGGAAATCGAGCGTGCCATTTATGAGATTCAAAACGCCATACAGAAGCTCTCCAAATGACCCAGAATGTTACCCTGCGACCGAGTGGGCGCGAAGTCGATCAACTACGCGAAATACGGCTGACGCGCCGCTACACGCGCCACGCCGAAGGTTCGGTGCTGATCGAATGCGGCGAAACGAAAGTCATTTGCACCGCAAGCATCGACGAAAAAGTCCCACCGTTTTTGAAGGGAAAAGGCCAGGGCTGGCTAACCGCCGAATACGGCATGCTGCCACGCTCCACCGGCTCGCGCATGGATCGTGAAGCGGCGCGTGGAAAGCAGTCTGGTCGCACCCAAGAAATTCAGCGGCTGATCGGCCGTAGCCTGCGCGCGATTCTTGACCTTTCGAAAATCGGCGAGCGTACTATTCAAATTGACTGCGACGTCATTCAAGCCGATGGCGGCACACGCACCGCCAGCATTACTGGCGCATACGTCGCCGTCGCGGATGCCATCGCTTATCTTTCCGCGAAAAAAAATTTCCCGGTCTCGCCATTGCGTGACCATATCGCGGCCGTATCTGTAGGCGTTTATCGCGGTACGCCGGTGCTTGATCTGGACTACATCGAAGATTCCGATTGCGATACGGACATGAATGTCGTGATGACCGGCAGCGGCGGTTTCGTAGAAATCCAGGGCACGGCGGAAGGCGCGGCGTTTACTCAAGAGCAAATGAACGCGATGCTCGCGCTCGCCGGCAAGGGTATCAAGCAGTTGGTTGCAGCGCAAAAGGCGGCGCTTGAAACTCGAAACGGCAGTTGAGCGCTCCTTCGTTTGTTCAACATCGTGGTATTAATAAAATTCTTCCCTGTCCAATTACCGTTTCTAGGTTGAAACTTCGTGATTTCCAAACTCGTTATCGCCAGCGCCAATCCGAGCAAGCTGCGCGAAATTCAGGCAATCCTCGCGCCGCTCAATATCGCTGTTGTTGCGCAGCATGAACTCGGCATCAACGAAGCCGAGGAACCCTATTTCACATTTGTAGAAAATGCGTTGGCGAAGGCGCGTCATGCCAGCGCGCAAAGCGGTTTCCCGGCGTTGGCTGATGATTCTGGTATTTGTGTCGATTCACTCAATGGCGAACCCGGGGTACATTCCGCGCGTTATGCCGGCGAGCCAAAATCCGACGCGCGCAACAATGAAAAGCTGGTGCGCGAACTCAGTGATCAAAACAACCGCAATGCCCATTACTACTGCGTCATGGCATTGGTGCGTCACGCCGGCGATCCCGAACCGATCATCGCCGAAGGCGCGTGGTATGGCGAAATTGTTCTGAGTCCGAGCGGAACCCAGGGCTTCGGCTACGATCCCTATTTTTTTCTGCCGGAACTGGGCAAGACCGGCGCCGAACTGGTGCCTGAACACAAGAATCGCATCAGCCATCGCGGTCAAGCGCTGCATCAGTTGATCCAAAAATTGCGCCGGCCGATTTAGCTAACTGCGATTTGCGTTGCAACAATCCAAATCCATCGACTTCGCCCGCGCGCGAATCAATCACGATAGCGTTGGCGTCGTCACTTTGCCACCGCTATCAATCTATATCCACATCCCCTGGTGTGTGCGCAAGTGTCCGTACTGCGACTTCAATTCCCACGAAGTGCGCGGTGAGCTTAGCGAAGGCCGTTATGTCGACGCGCTGATCGAGGACCTCGACACAGCATTGCCAAATATTTGGGGACGTTCGGTGCAAACAATATTCTTCGGTGGCGGCACACCGAGTCTGTTTTCGGCCGCTTCGTTGGATCGATTGCTCAGTGAAATTCGCGCCCGCATTCCACTGTCGCCATGCGCCGAAATCACACTGGAAGCCAATCCTGGCACATTCGAAGCGGAGAAATTTGCCGCCTATCGCAAGCTTGGCATCAACCGCTTGTCCATTGGAATTCAGAGTTTCAATCCGCTCCATCTTAAGGCGCTGGGCCGGATTCATGACGACGCACAAGCACGCCGGGCCGTAGCCATTGCGCAGGACAATTTCGAAAACTTTAATCTTGATTTGATGTATGCGTTGCCGCAGCAAACGCTAAACGAAGCGCTTGCCGACATCGATCAAGCGATCGCGTTGGGCGCGCCTCACGTATCGGCTTATCACTTGACGCTTGAGCCGAACACTTTGTTTTATAAGTATCCGCCGCCGCTGCCCGATCACGACGCAAGCGCAACGATGCAAGTGGCTATCGAGAATAAATTACATGCCGCCGGATACCATCACTACGAGACTTCGGCATTCGCCAAGCCCGGCCGCCAATGCCAACATAACCTGAACTACTGGCAGTTCGGGGACTACCTCGGCCTCGGCGCCGGCGCCCATAGCAAACTATCGTTCCGCGATCACATGGTTCGCGAAATGCGTTTCAAACATCCTGAAACCTATTTGCAAAAAATCAAGAGTGGTCAGGCGGTTCAAGAACGCAACATCATCGGCGCGAATGACTTGCCGTTCGAATTCATGATGAACGCGCTTCGCCTGACCGGCGGCGTGCCGCTTGCGCTTTTTTCCGAGCGCACCGGGCTACCGATCACCGTGGTTTCTAAGGTTCTCGCGCAAGCCGAAACCAAGCAACTGATCACGCGCGATCACCAGCACCTCGCGCCGACGGCGCAAGGTCAGCGCTTCCTGAATGACTTGCTGGAAATGTTTTTGCCAGAAAAATAAGTTCCTATTGACTTACCTTATGTCATTCCCGCTTTCGCGGCAATGACAGCGCTTTGGGATGCCTCGCCACGAGGCAATGGCCCGAGGCCAGTGGCTAGCCTCGGGCTACCCCGTACCAGGGGCGGTTCTCTAGGCATGCGTAACCGGTAACCAGCCAGCGTTATTGCCTCACTTTCCCAGACCGTGTAGATCGGAGCGCAGCGGATTCGCGGCAAACAACGGCTTCCACAGCCGTGGCGTGAGCTGATCTACT
>JANNFT010000315.1:0-2951 GCA_031380185.1 Pseudomonadota bacterium | reverse complement strand
GATCAGGCGTTGCAACAACTCGAGCTGATTGCCCGTTCGGCCGGAAAAAAAGTCATACTCAGCGATGCCGTGACGTTGGCCCTCTGCGCCAGTAAATTCGAAACGGCGCGCGCGCTAAATTCGGCGGGAGTGAATGTTGTTCCCACCTATCGGACACCCGGCGAATTGTTTGGCCACCGCGGTAAATTTGTCAGCAAACCCGACGCCGGTTCCGGCGGCGCAGGCATTCGGCTGTGGCGCAATAGCAGCGCGGCGTTCCAGGCATTATCAGCGCAGAGCCAATCCCCACAAGTGTTCCAGCCATGGTGCGATGGAGAATCGTTATCGCTTTCGTTGCTGTGCGCGGCTGGCGTCGCATCACTACTTTCGATAAATCGGCAGCACATCGCATGGCAAGACGATTGTGTGATGCTGCAAGGCATCACCGTGAACGCTACCGGCGCGACGCCGCGAATTTTCAAGCGCTGTCGCGCCGGATCGCGCAGGCACTGCCGGGATTGAGGGGCTACATCGGGGTCGATTTGATTCGCGCGACGGATGGCGCGTTGACGGTGTTGGAAATCAATCCACGCTTGACCACGTCCTATTGCGGTCTGCGCGATGCCGTCGGAATCAATGTCGCTGAATTGTTGCTGTCGCGCGAATCGCTAGCGCTAGGCGATCGCGTTATTGATCGCGCCGTGTATCTTGACCTAAAGGCCGCCGATGCCTGACGCCATTATCGGCTGGGACGTCGGCGGCGCCCATCTTAAGGCCGCTCGTGTCAGCACTGCGGGCATGGTCGAGGCCGTCGTTCAAGTGCCGTGCGCGTTGTGGCGCGGCATCGCTGAATTGCAACAGGCGATGGCAACGGCCGCACGCCACGTCGGCCAGAGCGAACGTCACGCCGTGACGATGACGGGCGAAATGGTCGATCTATTCCCCGATCGCATGACCGGCGTAACGGAAATCGCGCGCTTTATGGACAACCATCTACAGACGCGCAACATTATTTTCTATTGCGGTGATCGAACCTTTGTCGCGAGCGGCGCCGTGATTTCTCACGCGGCTGAAATCGCGTCGGCCAACTGGCGCGCGTCGGCGGAATTCGTTGCGAACAAAGTCAAGAACGGTGTGTTCATCGATATCGGCAGCACCACCACCGACATCATCGCAATCGTCGACGCTCAGCCAAGTTTTCAAGGCAGTGACGACTATTCGCGCTTGCTGTCCGGCGAGTTGGTCTATAGCGGGATTGTGCGCACGCCGCTGATGGCGGTAAGCGATTGCATTGATTTCGGTGACGATAAAGTCCCTATCGTCGCAGAACATTTCGCGACAACGGCGGATGTATACCGCGTGTTGAACCAGTTGCCCGATCATGTCGATCAACATCCTAGCGCCGATGGCGCGGAGAAAACGCCGTTCGCCAGCGCACGCCGCATCGCCCGCATGATCGGACGCGACGTAGCGTCGGCAACGCTGGACGATTGGCGCGATTTGGCGATGTCGTTTCGCACTGCCCAGTTGGCGAAAATGAAGATCGCGCTGAATCGAATTTCGCCCGGCGCGGCGCCGCTGATCGGCGCCGGCATCGGCGCGTTTCTGGTTCGAGAAATCGCGCGGGAAAAGCGCCTCGGCTATCGCGCTTTTGCCGAACTAGTGGATATCGATGGCGCAACGGCGGAAGCGGTAACGCATGTCGCGCCCGCGGTCGCGGTGGCTTTATTGGCACGCGAGTCGTGATCTGCGTGATCAAGCTTGGCGGTAGTTTGAGCCACGACCCTCGCCTCGCAAATTGGCTCGAAATGTTAGCGGAGTTCGGCGCCGGGCGCGTGGTTATTGTTCCCGGCGGCGGCCCTTACGCCGACGCGGTTCGCGCACAGCAACAGCGCTGGAAATTTTCCGACGAGCACGCGCACCGCATGGCCGTGCTGGCTATGAATCAATTCGCGTTGCAATTGCAAGGTATCAATCCTCAATTCTTGTTGGCGGCGACGCCGTCGGAAATTTCGCAGGCTTTAGCGAATGATCGCATTGCGATTTGGCTGCCGAGTATCATGGCGTTAGGGGCGCCGGGGATAGCGATGAACTGGGATGTCACCTCAGACAGCTTCGCCGCGTGGCTGGCGCGAATCCTTCAGGCTGATCGCTTGGTTTTAGTGAAGTCATGCCCTATTCCGGCCAGCGCCACAAGCGACGAGTTGGCTACGTTAAATATTGTTGATCGCGGTTTTGTGAATATGACCGCGGATGCGGCGTATGCTATTCAAGTCGTGGCGGTCTCCGATTTGGATCGTGTCCGCCGGCAGTTGATCGCAACGCAATAACGATCGAATGGAATTACGCCGCAGGCTCGATTGCCGGTGCAAGTGCGGCGTTCTGTGGGGCGCTGGGAATGCGAGCGCGCACGGCGCAAAACGCAGCGGCATCGAGTTGGTCGATGCGTGAATTATTGCGGCATAGCGCGCCGCGAAAACCGAGATAGTCGGGCGCGATAGCCAGCAGTGGCGAAATATCCGCAATGCGCAACGCGCCCGCCAGACCGCATAGCAAATTGTTTTCGCGCGCGCGTCGAACGAAATTCAACAGTTGATCGTCGTTGCGATGTGCGCGCAGGCTGCCGGCGTGCTTGTCGGCGGTGTCGAGCATCACGCCGTGGAATCCTTGTTTTGCGAATACCTCGATCCAAGCAAGATCCAATGGTTGGTCCGCAAACAGCACCGCCACGAGGCGCGTTGATACTGGCGCCCAGGGCATACCGTGCCACGCGGCAACCCCTGTGCGGTTCGTGGCGATGCCGATTTTAACGATATCGACGCCAGTCTGTGCGGTAGCGAGAATTCGTTGGCGCAGATCAGCCGGATCGTCCGGTGTCTCGCCGATCGTTGCGCTGAGCGTACGCCGGCCGTCGATCGCCGCGACAATTTCGCGTAGCCGCGACAGCGTTAAGGCGCCGAGTGCGCCGCTAT
>JANNFT010000279.1:0-1990 GCA_031380185.1 Pseudomonadota bacterium | reverse complement strand
CCCAACAAACCAGCCCCTACCTCCAACAACACGCCGACAATCCCGTCGATTGGCACGCGTGGGGACCGGAGGCCCTCGCGCTCGCTCGTTCGCAGAACAAGCCGATTTTGCTGTCGATCGGTTATTCTGCGTGCCATTGGTGTCACGTGATGGCGCACGAGTCGTTCGAGGACGCGGATACGGCAGCGATCATGAATGAGTTATTTGTGAACATCAAAGTGGATCGGGAGGAGCGGCCCGATCTCGATCAAATCTATCAGTCGGCACACTATATGTTAACGCAGCGCTCCGGCGGTTGGCCGTTGACGATGTTTTTGAGCGCGGAGGATCAAACGCCGTTTTTTGGCGGCACGTATTTTCCGAAGTTGGCGCGCTATAACTTGCCGGGCTTTCAGGATTTGTTGCCGCGCATCGCGGGGTTTTATCGCGAACGGCGCGCAGAAATCGATGTTCAGAACGCGTCGTTGATCGAAGCATTGAATCGCGACGCGGCATCTTCCGCGCCGGACAATGTGACGTTTTCGCCCGCTTTGCTCGATGTGGCGTTCGAGTCTTTGCATCAGACCTTTGATGCAGTTCACGGCGGCTTCGGCGGCGCGCCGAAGTTTCCGCATCCGACGGAGATCGAATTTTGCTTTGAGCGTTTTGCCGCGACCGGCAATCAAGACGCGCTCAACATTGCGATCACCACGCTGAAGAAAATGGCGAATGGCGGAATTTACGATCACCTCGGCGGTGGTTTCGCGCGCTACAGCGTCGATCAATATTGGATGATTCCGCACTTCGAAAAAATGCTGTACGACAACGCGCCGTTGTTGCGTCTGTGCGCCGACGCGTGGCTCATCACCGGTGACGAACATTTCAAACAAGTATCGGCGGAAACCGCCGCTTGGGTGATGGGTGAAATGCAGTCGCCCGAGGGCGGCTATTACTCGACCATTGATGCGGACTCGGAGCACGAAGAAGGCAAGTTCTACGTTTGGCTGCCTGAAGAGGTGCGCCAATGCTTGCTCCCAGACGAGTATGGCGTGACAGCCGCGCACTATGGACTTGACGCGCCGGCCAATTTTGAAGATTCCCATTGGCATTTGCGTGTTGTTAAGCCTTTGACAGAAGTGGCTCGGCAATTAGGAATTACCGAAGAGATCGCGAGAAAACATCTGGCGAGCGCGCGGCAAAAATTATTTGCCGCGCGCGAGAAACGTGTTCATCCCGGCCGCGATGAAAAAATACTCGTGAGTTGGAATGGGCTGATGGTTAAAGGCATGGCGCGCGCGGCGATCGTGTTCGAGCGGCAAGATTGGCTGGCCTCGGCGCGACGTGCGGTGGATTTCATCCGCCGAGTGATGTGGAAGGACGGGCGCTTGCTCGCCACCTATAAAGATGGCCGCGCCCATCTCAACGCCTACCTTGACGATTACGCCTTCTTGCTCGATGGTCTGATCGAGTTGATGCAAGCGGAATTTCGCACCGAAGATTTAGCATTCGCGCAAGCACTCGCGAACGTGCTGCTCGAGCAGTTCGAAGACAAAACCAACGGCGGATTTTTCTTCACTGGCGACGAGCACGAAAAGCTTATTCAACGCGTCAAGCCGATCCACGACAACGCCACGCCATGCGGCAATGCCGTCGCGGCGCTGGCGCTGCAGCGGCTCGCGTACCTAACGGGCGACATGCGCTATAGCGCTGCGGCCGAGCGGGTGCTGAAACTTTTTTATCCCCAGGCGGAGCGGCGGCAGGGTGGCTTTTCCAGTCTGATGGGTGTGCTTGCGGAATATATTGAAGCGCCGGAAACCGTGATTCTGCGCGGTGCGGCGACGTCGTTACGACCTTGGCAACAAGCGTTGACGCGGCTTTATTCGCCGCATCGCCTAGTCCTGGCGATTCCCGCCGCGACACGAGATTTAATGGCGTCCTTGGACAAACCCGTGGGTGATGCTGTCAACGCCTGGGTCTGCCGTGGCGTTACCTGCTTATCGCCGATACAGGA
>JANNFT010000232.1:0-11526 GCA_031380185.1 Pseudomonadota bacterium | reverse complement strand
GTATTGGTTGCCAATCCGCCCTATGGCGTTCGCCTCGGTGAGCACGACGAATTAGCGGCCGATTATCCGCGACTTGGTGACGTGCTGAAACGGCAGTTTTCGGGGTGGCGTGCTTACTTGTTTAGTGCGGACACGCAGTTGCCCAAACTCATTCGACTCAGCGCGTCGAGGCGGACGCCGTTGTTTAATGGTGCGCTGGAATGTCGTCTGTATGAATATAAAATTCAGACCGGATCGATGCGCAAGCCGCCGTCCGTTACGAAGTCCGAACCAGAGTAGTTGACAAGGCGGGCGCCACATCCTGCTTGGGTCGCAGCCATGCATGCGTGAAGAGCCGCGTCGTTACGGCATGGCCTCGGGTCATCGCATTACAGGGCGACGCGTTTTAAATTACTCGAGTATTTCCAAATGATCCAGCCCCGTACCGCGATCCGCGTCTTTCGCATTCTTGCCTTCGAGTTTAATCTTCAGGCGCAGGTCGTTGATCGAGTCGGCGTTGCGTAGTGCGTCTTCGTAAGTGATATGCCCTCCCTCAAACAAATCGAATAAAGCCTGATCAAACGTTTGCATGCCCAATTCTCGCGAACGCGCCATGACGCTCTTGATTTCGTGCACGTCGCCTTTAAAAATCAAATCGGAAATGTACGGCGAGTTGATCAGCACTTCGATCGCCGCAGCGCGGCCCTTGCCACCTTTTTTCGGAATCAGGCGTTGCGAAATAAATGACTTGAGATTCAGAGATAGGTCCATCAACAACTGCGCTTTGCGTTCTTCGGGAAAGAAGTTAATGATCCGATCCAGCGCTTGGTTCGCGCTATTTGCGTGCAACGTCGACATGCACAGATGGCCGGTCTCGGCGAAGGCGATGGCGTATTCCATCGTTTCACGGTCACGGATCTCGCCGATCAAAATCACGTCAGGCGCTTGGCGCAAGGTGTTTTTCAACGCGGCAAACCAACTATCGGTATCGACGCCAACTTCGCGTTGATTGACGATGCAGTTGCGATGTTCGTGAACATACTCAACCGGATCTTCGATGGTGATGATATGGCCGTAGCTATTCTCGTTGCGATGGCCGATCATCGCTGCTAGAGAGGTCGACTTGCCGGAACCGGTGCCGCCAACGAATACAACGAGGCCACGTTTGGTCATCGCAATATCTTGCAGCACTTCCGGTAAACCCAATTCCTCGAATCGCGGAATTTTAGTTGTGATGGTGCGCAGAACCAGCCCAACACGGCTTTGTTGTACGAAGGCATTGACCCGAAATCGACCGATGTCCGCCGGATGAACTGCGAAATTGCATTCCTTGGTCGACTCGAATTCCGCCGCCTGTTTATCGCTCATGATGGCGCGCGCCAACTCGGCGGTATGCTGCGCTGTGAGCGATTGATTGTTGACCGGCGTGAGCTTGCCGTCGATTTTCATCGCCGGTGGAAAACCCGCGGTGATGAAGAGGTCCGACGCTTTGCGCGCGATCATCAGGCGCAATAGCTCGTACATGAATTTTTGCGCTTTTTCGCGCTCTAGTGCAGCGGCCATTACGTGATCCTTCGTTAGAAGTCAGAGGGCTTAGCCCTGGAACATATCCTTGTTATTGGCGTATTTTTTCGCCTCACTGGACATGATCAGATTGCGCTTAACCAGATCGGTCAGGCATTGGTCGATAGTTTGCATGCCCAGACTTTGGCCGGTCTGAATTGCAGAGTACATTTGCGCTACCTTTGCTTCACGAATCAGATTTCGGATCGCCGGCGTGCCGAGCATAATTTCGTGAGCGGCGACGCGGCCCGTGCCGTCCTTAGTTTTCAGCAGAGCCTGCGAGATCACGGCGCGCAGCGATTCCGACAACATGGCGCGAATCATCTCTTTTTCCGCGGCCGGAAACACGTCGATGATCCGGTCAACGGTTTTTGCCGCGGAACTGGTGTGCAACGTGCCGAACACCAAGTGCCCGGTTTCCGCGGCGGTCATCGCCAGTCGAATCGTCTCCAGGTCGCGCATCTCGCCCACCAGAATGATGTCCGGATCTTCGCGCAGCGCAGACCTCAGCGCGTTTGCGAACGACAGCGTATGCGGTCCGACCTCGCGCTGATTCATTAAGCATTTTTTACTCTCGTGAACGAATTCGATCGGGTCTTCCACAGTCAAAATATGGCCATATTCGTTCTCATTGATATGGTTGACCATTGCCGCGAGTGTCGTGGATTTTCCTGAGCCGGTTGGCCCGGTAACCAGCACGAGTCCGCGCGGTTGGTCGCAAATGTCGGCAAAACTCTTCGGCGCTTTGAGATCCTCGAGCGACAATACCTTCGACGGAATGGTCCGCATCACCGCGGCCGCGCCGCGCTGCTGCACAAACGCGTTAACACGGAAACGGGCAAGATTTGGGATTTCAAAAGAGAAATCGCACTCGAGGTTTTCTTCGTAGTGTTTGCGCTGGCCGTCGTTCATGATGTCGTACACCATGCCGTGAACCTGTCTATGCTCAAGCGCCGGCACATTGATGCGGCGTACGTCGCCGTGAACCCGAATCATCGGTGGTAATCCCGCCGAAAGGTGTAAGTCAGATGCCTTGTTCTTGACGGAGAAGGCGAGAAGCTCAGAGATTTCCATTATAATTTCCGTGCGGTTAAAAGGCGGCACGTGCCGCAAACGGGCGAGCGACGATCAATTGGAAGTTACTTTAACAGTTTCTTGCAAGTTTGTTAAATTTTAAGTTCTTTTTCTATTTCTTTGCGCGCTTTTCTGGTGTGGTTGAGTTATGTTTTGCCGGATACGCGCGGTGACCAACGTCGAGCAGAATCTTAGTGTCGTAAACGCGCGCGTCGAGCACGCCAAGCAAGCATATGGCCGGAGCACCGTCTCCGTTCTGGCTGTCAGCAAAGGCATGGCGGAGATCGCCATTCGGCGGGCCTTTGCAGCGGGGCAACTTGAATTCGGCGAAAGTTACCTGCAAGAAGCATTGATAAAAATCGCGGCCACGCGCGATTTACCGATCGTCTGGCATTTTATCGGGCCCATACAAAGCAACAAAGCCGCTGCAATCGCCGGGCACTTTTCATGGGTTCACAGCATTGATCGCTTCAAAATCGCGGAACGCCTTTCCGCTGCGCGGCCGGAGAATGTGCCGCCGCTGAATGTCTGTATTCAAATAAATAGCAGTGGCGAGGATAGCAAAAGCGGTGTCGCGACCGGCGATCTGGCCGCGCTTGCCAGCACAGTCGCGGCGCTGCCTCGACTAAAACTACGCGGCCTAATGACAATTCCGGCGCCGGCCACGGACTCGAACATACAACGCGCCGTGTTTCGCGAAGTTCGTGAACAATTCGAAACATTGTGTCGCGCCGGGCATTCGCTCGATACGTTGTCGATGGGAATGTCGGCGGATTTGGATTCAGCCATTGCGGAAGGCGCAACGATTGTGCGCGTTGGCGCCGCTATTTTCGGGCCGCGTGAAAAGACCAAGCCTGTTAAGATATCAGGTGATTAGGCTTGAAGAACTCAGCTATGAAAATTGCATTCATCGGCGGCGGCAACATGGCGACCGCGATTGTCGGCGGCTTATTGCAGCAGGGCTATGCGGCCGCGGAGATTGGCGTAGTAGAGGTTGTCGCGGAAGCGCGCGCACGCTTGGCGCAACAATTCAACGTGCAAGTTTTCCCCGAGCCAACTGCGGCCTTGCTTTGCGCGCCGCTGATAGTTTTCGCGGTAAAACCGCAACAGCTAGCTGACGTCGCCGCGGCATTCGCCGGGAAGCTGGTGAATCAATTGGTCATTAGTATTGCAGCCGGTATTCGCGCTACGGATTTGTCGCGTTGGCTGAATGGTTATAAGAACATTGTCCGTGTGATGCCGAATACGCCCGCGTTAGTCCAAGCGGGGGTAACGGGATTGTGTGCGATGCCAAGTGTGTCGGACGTCGACCGTACGCGCGCCGAAGCCTTGATGCGCTCAGTCGGAGAGGTAATTTGGGTAGAAAACGAAGCAGCCATTGATGCCGTGACCGCGGTTTCCGGCAGCGGCCCGGCTTACGTCTTCTATTTCATCGAAGCGTTGGAGCAGGCGGCGCTCGAGTTGGGATTAGATGCCGCGGCGGCGCGCACCCTGAGCCTCCACACCTTTAGCGGCGCGGCGAAATTAGCGCTCGGCAGCAGCGACAGCGCCGCCGTTTTACGCGCTCGCGTCACCTCAAAAGGTGGGACGACGGAACGAGCACTTTTGTCGCTGGAAAAATCTCAAGTCAGCAAAAAATTTGTCGCCGCCGTGCGCGAGGCAGCGCAGCGTTCGCGCGAATTAGGCGACGAATTCGGTAAATCAAGGTAACCATCGTGTTCAATGATGCACTGCAGTTTCTGCTTAAATCTATCGTCGATTTATTCGTACTTGCGGCGCTGGTACGGTTTTTTCTGCAATTCTTTCGGGCACCATTTCGCAATCCATTGTCCGAGTTTGTCGTTGCCCTGACGGATTTTGCCGTAAAACCGTTGCGCCGGATCATCCCCGGCTGGCACGGCCTCGATCTCGCCAGCCTGTCTTTAGCGCTCGGCCTGGAAATCCTTTTGGTGTTACTTTTGCTTGCGCTCAAAGGCGTCCCAGTATGGACCGCAGGTCCTCATATTGTTCCGGTCGTGCTCCTGTTAGCAATAATTAATTTACTGAAATATTGTATTTATTTATTGATCGCCGCAGTTTTCATCCAAGCGATTCTGAGTTGGGTTAACCCCTACAGTCCATTCAGTTCGGTACTTGAAACCATCACGGGACCGTTCATGCGCCCCCTTCGAAAGCTGGTTCCAACGGTGGGTCGGGTCGACCTCAGCCCTTTGGTTTTGTTCCTAGTCTGCCAACTTATTTTGATGCTACCCCTCACTTGGCTGGAACAAATTGCTATAAAAATGATATAGTACAGGCACTAACAATACTTTTTTCAGGTTACGGATAAGCATGAGCGCGGTTTTGAAGAGCGAACTTGAACAGGAAGTCGAGCGCTACAGCACCTGGCGCGACGAGTTATTGCATGCTGTCGATGGTTATCGCGACTGGCTCGAAAAAAACGGCGAACTCGATGCACAACACTCCCTACGCTTTTATGAGCTTTGCGAATCTATCCGCCAAGGTCGACTGTCGCTCGCATTCGTCGCCGAATTTTCGCGAGGCAAAAGCGAATTAATCAACGCCCTGTTCTTTTCCGACTTCAAGCAGCGTCTATTACCATCGGACGTCGGCCGCACCACCATGTGCCCGACCGAGATTTTCCACGATACCAGCGAGGCGCCCTATTTGCGCCTGCTACCGATCGAATCGCGCTACCGCGACGAGTCGATCGCACAACTCAAAAATATGCCGGTGGAGTGGGTCAAAATTCGCTTGAATCTTGACTCCGTCAAAGACATGAAAAATGCCATGCAGATGCTGGCGGAATCGAAGAAAATTTTCACGCTCGAAGCGCGCATGATGGGCTTGTTGCCAGACGATCATATAAGTGAAGGCGACGAAGCACTGGAAACCGTAGATATTCCCGCTTGGCGTTACGCTCTGATCAATTATCCCCACAAACTGTTAACCAGCGGTATCGCCATTGTCGACACGCCGGGTTTGAACGCGCTGGGTCTTGAGCCGGAACTCACTTACAACACGATCCCGAATGCCCATGCCGTGCTATTTCTGCTGGGCATTGACACCGGCGTAACAAAGTCCGATTTGGAGGTCTGGCAGAAATACGTGCAGCGTTCCCATTCGCGCCGCATCGCTGTGCTCAACAAAATCGATTTGATGTGGGACGATCTGAAATCGCCCGAGGAAATTGCCAAAGGTGTTGAGCGGCAAATCGACGATACGATGCGCTTGCTCGAACTGCCGCGAGACAGCGTACTCGCGATTTCGGCGCAAAAAGCACTCATTGGGAAGATCAAGAACGATGAGAATTTGATCAAGCGCAGCGGCATCGAGAAGCTGGAAAGAATTTTGGCGAAGGATTTGATTCCGTCGAAACAAAAAATAATAAGCCGCGCCATCATGGCGGAAATCGGCACCATGATGATCGCGTCGCGCGAAAGCTTGAAACGCCGCATCAATGCGAATCAAGCGTCGGCGGATGAAATTATGAGTTTGTCAGGGCGCAATCGTACGATCACCACCAAGCTCTGGGAAAAAATAACCAACGATCGTCGCGATTACATGGCGTCCGTCGAGGAATACAAACAAAAGCGCTCCGAGTTCAAACGCCTACGCGACGTACTGATCGAAATGCTGAACCCGATTAAGCTGGATTTTGTTCTCGGACAAAGCAGAGAAGCGATCGAAGGCACCTGGACCACTATGGGACTGTCACGTTCGATGCAATCGCTGTTTGACACCATCAGCGCTGAATTCATCCGCGTCCATGCTTTAAGCGAAAACATGAAGACCATGATGCAAGAGGCATATGACTATTTCCATCAGCAATACAAGTTCGACAAGATGCAACTGCCGAGCTTGGACTTGGAAAATATACGCCTGAAATTGCAATTGCTGATGCACGAAACGCAAATTTTTTGCCGCGATCCGGTCAACGTGATGACCGAGAAAAGTTTCTTGATCAAACGCTTCTACGGCAGCCTCGTCACTCAGGCGCAGGACTTGTTTGGCGACGCCCGCGCCGAATGCGAACGTTGGATCAAGACCGTGCCGTTGCCGCTGGAAATGCAAATCAAAGAACACAAAGCGCAGTTGGAATCGCGCCTCGCTAACCTCGCGAAAATCAACGAAAACTCTAGTGCATTGCAGGACAATATGGTGCGCCTGAAATCCGAGCAAGGTGATTTGATATTGCAGAAACAGTTAATCGAGAAATTAATCAGCCGCTTGGATTTAAGCGAACCGCACACTTCATAGTTATTCTGGTCGCGTCGCCCATCCTTTTTGGAAGCGGTCGACGCCTTCCGTCAGCCGCTCGATGGAGCTGGCGAAACACCAGCGCAAATAACCTTCCCCCTCGGGACCGAACGCCACACCGGGTGCCAGTCCTAATTTTTGGTCACGGACTAATTGCTTAGCGAAGTTAACGCTGTCTTTAACACCGTCAAGACCGAGAAATAAGTACATCGCACCGGGTGGCGCCGCCACTCGGACACCGGGCACGGCTGACAATTTTTCGACCAGAAAATTTCGCGCCGTTTTCAACCGCAGACGAAATTGCCGCGTGACGGCCTCGCCCTGCTCCAGCGCGACGATGCCCGCCTGCTGAATAAAACTCGGTGCACACGAAGTGTTGTATTCGATCAGCTTGGCAAATTCTTCGGTGAGTAATGGCGGCGCGACAATCCACCCCAAACGCCAGCCGGTCATCAGCAAGGATTTACTGAAACTATTGGTGCTGACAATAAGATCGCCGTCTTGCGCGAGATCGAGAAACGATGGCGCGCAAGTTGCGTCCCCTTCAAAATACAGGCGCTCGTAAACGTCGTCGGCGATGATCCAAATGCCAAGCTTGCGGCAATGAGCAAGGACGATTTCCTGGCCGACACGATCCATCGTCCAGCCGGTGGGATTATTTGGCGAATTGATGATCAAGGCGCGCGTCGCGGGCGTCAATGCCGCCAAGAGCCGCTCCAGATCTAGCTTCCAGCCATGCTCGTAGTGAAGCGGGACGCGCGTAACGACGGCGCCGAGTATTTTTGGGCCTTCGGTCAAGTTTGGCCAAACGGGCGTGATTATGACGACCCGATCGCCCGGATCGAACAGCGCTTGATACGCCAGCATCAATGCACTGACACCGGAACTCGTCACGGCGACATGACTCGCATCAATCGGCTCGTGCAAAGTCGAAATGTAGTTCGCAATACTCTCGCGCAACTGCGGTACGCCCAAGTTTTGCGTATAGAAGGTTGCGCCGTTATCGAGGGCGCGTGTCGCCGCATCGCGAATGAAGTCCGGTGTAACCTGATCGGGCTCGCCGAACCAAAACGCCAGCAAATCTTTCACGCCCATGCCCGCATTGGCTACTTCGCGAATTTTCGATTCTTCAATGTTAGCCAGCGCCGCGCGTCCGCCGGTCTGATTTTGGCTCGTTTTTTGCCTCAGGTGTTGCGTATCCATAACGTTTTCGCCCTGTTAACTAAGATAAACCACCGCTGGATTTTACTCTTACGGCAACTTTGCATAAAATGCACTAAGTAAATCATGTGCCTAGATTGTATTGTTCGCGTTATTGGGCAAATTTTGGTGGGCATCGCCTACAACGGTTAAGGGGAATTGAATGAGTGATAAGAATGTAGTCAACTATTTGTTGGCAGGTGTGGATGATGGCTACGCGGAGACCAAAGTTGTATCGCGTGGCGAAAAGGTACGCATCGCCTCAATAGCCCGTGCCGGTTTATTTGGTTTGTCGTCGATGGGCAGTGACGATAAGATAGGCGGCAGCTATGAAACCGCCGGCCGCAAATTTACCGTCAGCGACAAAATAGAAGGCGAAGAAACTCGCTTCGACGACTACCCGATTTCCGAATTGAATCGTGTCATCGTCCATCACGCATTGCGACTCGCGGGAATGGGCGGCAAGAAAGTGAAACTCGCGAGCGGCCTACAAGTATCGAGCTACTTTAAAGGCGACGCGCGCAACGAAGAATTCATCCGGCTAAAACAAGAATCGTTGATGAAAGAAGTAAAAGCGCTCGACGGCGGCGCCTCCGCCGAGATTGTCGAACATATCGTGTTGCCGGAAGCGGTCGCGTCTTGGTTCGATTATGCTTACGATGAAAAGGGCAGCCAAATTGAAATGGAAGGCCCTTGCGGCGTCATCGATGTTGGCGGCCGCACCACCGATTGCGTGACCGTATTAGAAGGCCATCAAATTGACCACGCGCGTTCGGGCACGGGTGAGGCGGGTGTGATGGATATTTACGAAAGTATCGGCAGCAAGCTGCGCATGCAATTCGGCGACGGTATCATTTCGCGCAAGGTGTATGACCTCGCGATTCGCACCGGCACCGTGAAACGTTTCGGCAAACAGCAAAGCGTTAAGCCGCTGGTGCAAGCCGCAATCGACGAAGTAACGGAACGGGTGTTGACGGAAGCTAAGCGCCATTTTGGCAACGGCGCGCATCTGGATGTGATTCTTTTCGTCGGCGGCGGCTCTTCGTTCATGACCAAGCTCACCAGCTATTTCCCGAACGCCAAGGTGATGCCGGAACCGGAATTCGCCAACGCCCGCGGCATGTACAAATACCTCAAACTCAACGCTTAGTTTTTTATGTTGAAACAGTTGGTCGTCGACCTCGACCCCAAAGATAGTTTGGAAGCCAAACTATTGTTGGATTATCTGGCGGTCGCCGATCAACAAACTTGGAGCAAGCGATGTATGTTGGTCGGCTACCTGGTAGTCACTGGCCAACTGCAAATAGCAGACGAAAACGAAGAGTCGCGCGTGCCGGCAGAAGCCGTTGCGGCGACCACGGAAATATTAGTCAAGAAAGGCGTAGGCAATAAGCTGTTTGGTATTAAATGAATTAGCCTAGCAAGTCCAGGTTAATGTACGCGTGAATCGCTTGACAGCGATGCTTATGTCTCTTTAGGCTGCGGCAAACCATCAACACTAATCCAATTACCTTCGGAGGGAAAATGTCAAAAAATCCGTACATCAACAAGCATTCTGTGAGCGCATGCGCACTATCTGCGGCTGTGCTGATATTGTTCGGTTGCGCGCAACCCGCTCAGCGTAGCGCAACCGTTCCAGCGGATTTGACGGAACTTTCTGCGTCCGATGCCGCAGCGTCGATTCGCGCAGGAAAATTGCGCAGTGAAGATTTGGTGCGTGCCCTCCTCGCGAAAGCGAAGGCCGGCAGCAGTTTGAATGCCTTTATCACGCTCGACGAACAAGGTGCGCTGAAAGCCGCGCAAGCCGCTGATGCCGCGGTGAAGGCGGGTACGGCCAAAGGCGCGCTGCACGGCGTGCCGCTCGCCATCAAGGACAATATTCACGTCGCCGGGCTGCCGAACACGGCGGGTGCTCCGCCACTGAAAAGCTTCGTGCCGACAACAAACGCGCCGGTTGCGCAAAAGCTCATCGACGCCGGCGCCATCGTGCTCGGCAAAACTAACATGCACGAGCTCGCTTTCGGCATTACTAATAACAACGGTGGATTTGGGGCGGTAGGCAATCCGTACGATCCGACTCGTTTCCCCGGCGGCTCCAGTGGTGGCAGTGGCGCGGCAATCGCGGCGCGCATGGCGCCGGCGGGATTGGGCAGCGACACGGGCGGTTCGGTACGTATCCCAGCAGGTCTAAACGGGTTAGCCGGTTTGCGTCCGACGCTGCTACGCTACTCTCAAGAAGGCGTGACGCCGATTTCTCACACGCGTGACACGGTTGGGCCGATGGCGCGCACGGTCGCGGATTTGGTCCTGCTCGATGGTGCGATTACCGGCACACCAACAACCCTCGCGCCGCGCTCGCTCAAGGGGCTGCGCCTCGGTGTACCGAATGGCTACTACTGGGAAAACCTCGATCCGGAAACGCGACGTGTTTGCGAAGCCGCGCTCGTGTGGTTACAGGCCGCGGGCGTGGAGCTAGTGAAAGCTGATATCGCGAACATCGGCGACTTAAATCCGAAGGTGAGCTTTCCCGTCGCGCTGTACGAAGTGATGACGGACCTACCTGCCTATTTAAAAAAACACAACGCCGGCGTCGACATGGCGCAACTCCAGGCTGGACTGGGTAGCCCGGACGTGAAAGGTTTGATCGGTGCGATGCTGGAAGGTAAGCCGCCGACCATTCCAGAAGCGGTTTACAAAGATGCGCTCGCCGCCCGCCCAGCCTTGCAAAAAGCGTTCGCCGATTATTTCGCTGCGAACAACGTGGTCGGCATCATCTTTCCCACCACCCCGGCGCCGGCCCAAGTGATCGCGACCTCCGGCGAGACGTTCGACCTGAACGGACAAAAGGCGCCGACCTTTCCCACGTTCATTCGTAACGCCGACCCCGGCAGTAACGCCGGCATTCCGGGTATTACCGTGAACGCTGGCATGAGCGTGAATGGCTTGCCGATCGGTATCGCCATTGACGGTCCCGCGAACAGCGATCGGGAATTACTCGCTATTGCGTTGGCAATGGAGCAAGTGTTGGGCCGTGCACCGGCACCGAAGTAACTTGATAACACAAGCATCGTGCCACGATGCTTGTGTTGCCTGTCTCGTGGCAATGCATGCCTGAAACGCCGCATGGATACTGGGTGGCCTAGGGCCACTGGGCTGCAGGCGACACGTAGAATTAAACCAATGGCCTATCCGGTAAACGCCTGTATGCCCGTCTGCGCGCGACCGAGAATCAGCGCGTGCACATCGTGGGTGCCTTCGTAAGTATTCACCGCCTCCGAATTCATACAGTGGCGAATAACGTGATATTCGTCGCTCACGCCATTGCCGCCGTGCATGTCGCGCGCCATGCGCGCGATGTCCAGCGCCTTGCCGCAGTTGTTGCGCTTCAACAGTGAAATCACCTCAACGGGCAACTGATCCTCATCGAGCAGGCGCCCCGCGCGCAGGCAG
>JANNFT010000179.1:0-1715 GCA_031380185.1 Pseudomonadota bacterium | reverse complement strand
CGCGGCAACTATTCCGCGGCATTCGATCGGGCCCGAGAAGCCGCCGTGCATGCGCGCGCTGCCGGGTTTACGCTGCTGGAAATTGTCACCGAGTTGCCGGAAGCGGTGTACTTCGTTGAACTGAATCGCATCGACGAGGCCATGGTCATCGTGGGTCACATACGCGAGTTGTCGCGCGATACGATTTGGCGCTTTCCTCATTGTCTGCTAGGCGCGAGTGAGGTGGAGATATATTTGCGCCAAGGCGACAGAAGTTTGGCATTGGTAGCACTAAGTGAAACATTGCGGCTGGCGCTCAATCCAAGAATGGCTGCGTTCCTGGCATGGGCGAAACAATGGCTGCCGCGGCACTTCGCGCTTGCGCTCGACGAGCAAATCGAAGCCGGTACCGTGCAGCAATTGATTCGAAGATTCAACGTCGCACCGGACGATGTCAGCAACGAAAACTGGCCTTGAACGGTCAAGATTCACACATTGGGAGCGTTTGAAATCCAAGTCAACGGGGAGCCTGTCACCTTCGGCGCCAAAGCCCCAAAGAAAACACTGGCGTTGTTGAAGGTGATGATTGCGCTCGGCGGCCGTGCGGTCAAAGAAGACGATCTTGTCGATGCGCTTTGGCCCGACAGTGAAGGGGACGCGGGCCACGAGGCCTTGAAAATCACCTTGCTACGATTGCGAAAATTGCTCGGCTCTGCCGATACGATCGAATTCCAGCAACAACGCCTGAGCCTCAATGCAAAAAGGGTTTGGGTGGATGCATTCGCCTTCGAAACCAGCGCCGATCGCGACCTGGCGACTCCGACGCCGCGCGACCCTAGCGGGGCGCCGCGCCTGTATCGCGGCAAATTTTTGAGTGGCGAGGCAGAGCTAGCCTGGCCGGTGCTCGCACGAGAACGCCTGCAACGCAAATTCGTGCAGATCGTCGCGCGTCACGCCAACGCGCTAGAGCAGAGCGGCGAGCATGACGCGGCCGAGCAAGCTTATCTACGCGGTTTGGATGCCGACAATTTGATCGAACAATTTTATCAGGGGCTAATGCGCTGCTACCTGGCGCGCGGGCGAAGCGCCGAAGGTATGGACGTTTATCGGCGCTTGCGGGAATTGCTGTCGATCACGCTCAACGTTGCGCCATCTCAAGCCAGTCAAGCATTGTTTAGAACTTTGCAGCACGCATCGCCGGCGGCAACCGCTGGTCCTTTCTAGGCCTAACAAATTTCCATAGCGCTTTCCTGTAGAAGCACTCCACCGCTGACTCGGTGTTTTCGATTTGTACCTGATCCGTATCTTGCCAGCCGCTAAGGTTTGCCTGCGGGATTGATTGGGAGGCGCGGTGGATGTCGCGGAGATTTTAGTAGTTCGCATATACCGCTACCACGCCGGTACACCGGATGGCTGCGTCGGTGTCGTCGACCGTATCGGCGCAGAAACTCGGCGCGCCTTCAGTTGCTTCGAAGAACTGGTGGCTATCCTCCAAGACATCGATCAAACGCCGCGCAAAGCAACGCTTTTCCTCGTAGATGGAAAAAGCAAATGGTGAATTGTTCGTTTTGAATAGGAGATTGCAATGAAACAAATCCGCTTATCGGTAACGCTGTTAACCAAAATCATGGCCTCGCTCACGTTGGCCTCGACTATTTTGTACGCAGGCTTTGTGGCCGGCGATGATGCAATTCCGCCCGAGCCGCAACTCGTGAAAGACGCTTGGATGCTGGAAA
>JANNFT010000148.1:0-3664 GCA_031380185.1 Pseudomonadota bacterium | reverse complement strand
GCAGGACGCACATCATGCGTACGTCGTCCGTTAAACCCAGCCAAGATTGCACCGCTTTGCAATCGGCGAGCAAATTGCACTGTGCCTGCATCACCCCTTTGGGCGCGCCGGTGGTGCCACTGGTGTAAATCAGTAACGCTTCATCCGCAAGCATGTTGGCCGCCGGCGCCGCGAAGCCTGCGCTTGTTCTGCCAAGGGTCGCGTCCAATTCGCGCTCCATGACCACGATGGTTTGCAAGCACGGGACCTGGGATTTGATCTTCTCCACCCGCTCGCGATATTCCGGCATGACCAAGGCGACACGGCAATTCGCGTTGTCCAATATGAAGGCAATGCGGCTATCGTCTTCCGCGACGTTTTGCGGCGTGGCGACTACACCGAGCTTCCAACAGGCGAAGCAAGCGATGATGGAATCTGGATGATTAAATGCAACGATCGCTATTTTTTCTCCGCGCTGCACGCCATGCTTCCGTCGCAAAAAATTCGCTAGTCGGTTGATCCGGTGATTGATCGCGGCGAAGGTGAATTGCGATCGCTCGCCGCTGTCATCGTTGTAGTAAGTCAAAAATACTTTGTCCGGCGTTCGCGCGGCACGCCAGTCGCACAACGCCGCGAACGACGCAACCGGTAGCGCGCACCGCTGCGGCGGCACACCTTTCAGCGAACGGGCTAACTGAATATTTCCGGCTAGCTCCACATTGGCGGATCGATTCATCGCTCCTGATTCATAAATTCACTGCGAACAAATTTCATTTCTTCCGTAATCACTAGATCAAGGCCCGCATCATGTTCTTCGAGCGGCACTTGATCGACAATCTGCAACGAAAACGCACCCGCTACCAGAGTTGGAAATGGCCCGAGCTCTTCTAAAAGTCGATCGTAATAGCCGCCGCCGTAACCCAGGCGATTGCAATACTGATCGAAGGCAACGCCGGGAACCAGCGCAAAATCGATAGCCTCCATTTCGGCCCGCGCACAGTTATTTGGATCGGGTTCCAAAATGCCCCAGAGCCCCGCGATCAAATCTTGATCGGGGTTGCGCACCTGATACAAATCCAAGCAGTGCGCGTCGCGATTGACCTTCGGCAGCACCAATATTTTATCTCGCTCCAGCGTCGTCTGCATAAACTCACCGGTGCTAAATTCGGCGCCGAAATTCATATAGGCGAGCACAGTTTGCGCATCGCGAAAGCCGGATAATGCAAGAAGTTTTTGAGTGATGGTGCGGCTCGCCGTCTGCCGCGCCGGCAATTCCCAGGCAGCGCGGCGCGCGACGATCGCTTTGCGCAATTCTTTTTTAGCATCCTGTGCCGTCATCGCGTTAAGCCCGAGTGAACTTGCGGTTCATGGTGAAGCATGCGCAACATTGCCTTGGCTTTATCCAAAGTTTCCTGAAATTCTTGTTCCATTTCCGAATCGGCAACGATGCCGCCGCCCACCCAAAATCGAATCTCGCCATCGGCATAAACCAATGTGCGAATCGCGATGTTCAAGTCCATTGCGCCATCGTCGCCGAGATAACCAATCGAGCCGCAATACACACCACGCCGGTTAGGTTCGAGTTCCTCGATAATCTCCATCGCGCGCAACTTCGGCGCACCGGTTATCGAACCGCCGGGGAAACAGGCTTGCAACAGATCAATGGTATCGGCATTGTCGCGCAAACGTCCAGTCACCGTGCTGACTAAATGATGCACCATTGCGAAGGTTTCAATCTCGAATATTTTCGGTACGGCGACGGAACCGGTTTCGCACACTTTGCCGAGATCGTTGCGCAGCAGATCGACGATCATCACATTTTCCGCTTGGTCTTTTGTCGACACGCGCAGCGAGCTAATCTCGCGCTCGTCTAGCGCAGAATCATTGTGACGCGGCCGCGTTCCTTTAATCGGTTTGGCGTTGATGTTGCGATTTTCCACTCGCAAAAAACCTTCTGGTGACGAACTCATGATTTGCACAAACGGCAATTGCAAATAAGCCGCCATCGGCGCCGGATTGATTTTGCGTAAAGCTCGATAGGCGGTCCACGCGTCGCCGCCGGCGCGCGCGCTGAAGCGCCGCGTGAGATTGACTTGATAGCAATCGCCATCGGCGATGTAACGTTTCAAACGCGCGAACCGATCCGCGTAATCCGATAAGTTAACGTTCGGTTGCACATCCGACAACAAATGAAACGGAATCGTCCAGCGCGAATCGGCATCGCCCTTAAACAACCACGCCAATTCTTCCCAGCGCTGCGATGTCATGCTTGCCGCGCCGTGACTGACCAGCGACGATTTTTTCGCTCGATGGTCCACCACCACCGCCCAATCAAAAATCCCGATCGCCATGTCGGGAACGCCCTCGACATCGGATGCAAGCGTCGGCAAACGCTCCAAGCGCCGCGCCAAGTCGTAACCGAAATAACCCAGCGCACCGCCCGCAAACGGAATATCGGGAATAGCAGAAACGTTAGCATTCAACCATGGGCGCAGCAATGCGAATGGATTGTCGCGAACTTGGGTAATCTCGGCGCCCTGCGTGATTTCAGTCACCAACCCTTGAGTTACCAAGGTCGCCACCGGATCGGCAACGATAATGTCGAAGCGCCCTTGATCCGTATAAGGCGCGCCGCTATCCAACCAAATCGGCCAATCGTGATCGCGGATCGTTTCGAAAATTCGGCTGCTGTCTTCGTGATAGATCAGTTCTTGTATCAGCGGTGTTTGCATGAACCTATTGTACTGCCTCCCAGTCCATGCCTTGCTACGACGAGGTGGGGGACTGGCCTTGTGCCACCTAGGGCCAGGCAAGCAGGGTGCGGCTCCTGGCGATGCTTAAGTAAAAATGTAAGGGGGGCAAGCGCAGCGGACCCGCCGAACAACTTTAAACCCGCAGAATTTGCTGCACTAAACGGCGATTCGAACGCGCTCCAACGCGCCCCGAATCGCGGTTGGAATCGGCACTGCCTTCTGCGCCGCCCGATCGACAAATACATGCACTAAATGCCCGAACGCCGCCGGTTCGTCATCACCCTGTTTGAATATCCCAATCTCAAATCGTACCGAGCTATTGCCGATCTTCGCCACACGCAAGCCAACGTCGACCCACTCGGGAAACGCCAGTGGTTTTTTGTACTGACACATGGTTTCGGCGACGAATCCGACGACGGCGCCGTTACGATAGTCGAGTCCGCCGTGACGCATTAGGTAATCGTTGACGACGGTATCGAAGTAGGAATAGTAGACGACGTTGTTCACGTGTCCGTAAACGTCGTTGTCGTGCCAACGCGTCGGAATAATAAGGAAGTGTTTGTAGCTGGCGCGGGTTTCGCTCATGTCGTGCGGTTCGCTTTATCTTGATCGTTGGCCGATTTAATTTTGTCACGAATGGCTAGCCAGTCTTGATCGGACAAATTCGCCAGATGGGTGAACGATGCGCCGTTCGCCAGATAGCCGGCGCCGTCGAGGGCGATGGTTTGGCCGGTGAGCCAGTCGCAGCCGTCGGCCATCAAAAACGTTGCGAGATTTTGGATTTCGGAAAGTTCACCGGTACGCCCCATGGGGTTGCCGTCGCCGCGCGACAGCGCGTCTTTGCCGGGGCTCAGCCTGTCCCACGCGCCTTTGGTGTAGATCGGACCTGGCGCGATGGCGTTGAGGCGAATGCCGTAGCGGCCCCACTCTAC